>JAICQC010000235.1 GCA_025938055.1 Anaerolineales bacterium
AAGAAACCGACCGGCGTCTGCTGGAGGCGCTGGCAAGCCTGAACCAGATCAGCGATTCGATCAACCGCATCGGTTCCGACCAAAATGACCTGAGTCTGCAGTTGATCGTGGAGAGTGCCATCCGCGTTGTCCCCGGCTCCTCTGCCGTGATCTACACGTACAATCAATCCACGGGTTCCTTTGAGAACGAATCGCGGGTCTCTGCCGAACCGGGCTGGCACAGCCTTTCGGTTCCAACGGGCCATCCCGACGATGCGCCGCGTCCCAACGGCATCGGGATGAGAACCATCCAACGCCGTCGCAGGTGTTTGTCCTATGAAGAAGCAGATCTGAACGTTCACCCGTACCATGCTGCACTGGGGGTCAAGGCGGTCGCCTGTTTTCCACTGATCGTTGCAGAGCAAGCCGTGGGTCTTTTATACATATATCTGCATGAGGAACGGCAGTTCACTCATCTCGAGCAACTGATGCTCGATAACTTCGTCAACCAGGCGGCGATGGCAATCTATCATGCGCGGCGGCTGGACGGGGTGCGGCGCGACCTGATCCGCAAGGATGAGGAATTAAAGCAGCTTCGCCAGGCAGGGTTATTGATCTCTTCGCGACTGCGCCTGGAGGAGACCCTCGATTCCATCCTGCAACTGGCTCTCGAAATTACGAACGCACAATATGGAATATTTCGTCTGCTGGACAAAAACAGCGAGTACCTGGTAACGCGCGCCGTCAGCGGGATTCGCTTCGAGCGCCCCCTCATCGAAAAACTGCCATTGGATGGCAACAGCATTATGGCATTCGTTGCGCGCTCGCGTGAACCGCTTCTGATCTCCGACCTGCGCCAGGAGCCCTGGTCCACGATTTACTATCCACTGGATTCCACGCTGGAGATGCGTTCGGAGCTGGCAGTCCCGTTGATCAATGCCAGCGGGCGGCTGGAAGGCGTGCTCAATCTCGAAAGCCCGCATTCGGCGGCATTTTCCGATGATGACAACCATTTGCTGCAATCCCTGGCGGCATACGCCATTACCGCCATCCAGGAAGTGCGTCTGCTCGATGCCCTGCAGGAGGCAGCACAACTGCTCATCTCCCAGCCCACGCAGCGCGTGCTGGACCGCCTGTGTACGATGGCGAATGATCTGCTCAACACATCGGTCAGCGCCATCTGGCTGTCCGAAGAAACAGGTGAGTTGACCCTTACCTCCTCCGATGGGTCTGCCGAACATTTGCGAGATTTTTCTGAGGTACAGCAACAACCAAACAGCTTGTTCATGCCGCTTCTGACAGGAGACGAGGCAAGCAATATGGGCGTGTTCGGGGTGTTCGATGCAGAGACCAGCACAGGGCGCGCCGTCAAATCGGAATGGGACAAGAAGGTACTGGCGTGTCTGGCGAATTATGCGGTGCTGGCAGTGCAGAACGAGTCCCGCCAGCAGGCTTTACGTCTCTCACAGGAGCAACATTGGACGGCAGAGACCTTTGCCGCCGTGGGCGACATTTCGGCAAACCTCCTGCACAATATGAACAACAAGGTCGGAACAATTCCCGTGCGGGTGCAAGCCATCCAGGATAAGTATCGTCAGGTGCTGGACACAGATTCCTATCTCGCTAATAATCTTACAGAGATCGAACGCAGCGCGGCAGAAGCCATGCAGATCGTACAGGAAAATCTTTCGCACCTGCGCCCGATCCGCATGGAGAAGGTCAACATCCTGCCGTGCGTCCGGGCAGCCATCGAGGCGGTGAAACTGCCAGATGACATTCGAATCGAGCTGCGGGATGTGGAAGACCTACCTGCGGTGATCGCCGGTCGACAAAGCCTGACCTTCGTCTTCCGAAACCTGTTCGAGAACGCCATTGCCGCGATGAAAGGCAACGGCTCGATCCTCGTCCAGGGTGCAGCTTTGGAAGATTGGGTGGAAATCTCTGTGACCGACAGCGGACCCGGCATCGCACCAGAATTGCAGGACCAGATCTTCGAATTAAACTTTTCACGAACCGGTGGACATGCCGGAAAGCTGGGCTTTGGCTTGTGGTGGGTGAAGACCCTGATGACCCGCCTCGGCGGCTCGGTGACTGTGGAAAGTGACGGCGATCATGGGACTACCTTCCGGCTGAGCCTGCCCTCCGTGGAGCGGACGTAATGGCACAGGTACTGCGCGCGCTCGTGGTCGAAGATGACCATTCGTGGCAGCAGATCATCAGTGAGATCCTTTCTGACTGCGGGTTGGAGGTGGACATCACTACTACCCTGGAGGAAGCCACGCTCGCGCTCAAAGCCCAGCCGCATCGCGTCGCGGTCGTGGACCTCTCGCTCTCTCCCAACGACCACAACAACTATGACGGGCTGCGTGTGCTGGATGCCATCCGCCGCCTCGACCCCAACTGCCGGGCGATCCTCCTGACCGGTTTTGCCACCGTGGAGCTTGCCGTCACGGCATTGACAGACTATGGGGCGTTCACCTTCCTGCGCAAGGAAAGTTTCCAGCGCAGCCAGTTCCGGGACTTTGTCTACCGCATTCTGGTCAGCCCGCCGATCGCCGCTGTGCGGGCAGTTGTCCCGGCTTCGGTTTCAACGGCTTCCCCTTCGTCAAGAGTGCAGACAAGTTCTGTAAAGCATTCAAATGAAAACGCGCTGGTTGTAGAAGACGATGCCGGCTGGCGCAGCATCCTCGAGGAGCTGCTGGGTGATGCTGGTTTTCAGGTGCGCACCTGTGCGAGTTTTGGCGATGCGTTTGGCTATCTGCGCCGAGATAGATTTATGCTGGCAGTGATCGACCTGTCCTTACAGTCCACTACTGGCGACGACCCGAACCTGGATGGCTACGAACTGCTTGCCGCCGCACACAAAGACAATATCCCCACCATCGTCGTCAGCGGCATCGCCGAGCCCGAAGAAATACAGCGGATCTATTCCGAGCATTCGATCTCTGCCTACATTGAGAAACAGGCATTTGATCGCGCTGCCTTCCGCCGCGTGGTGGAAGAGACGCGGCAGAATTACCAGTCTTATAATGAACTAAGCGCGCTCACCGAGCGTGAACGCGAAGTGTTGGATTTGCTGGCGCAGGGGCTGACGAATAAGGAGATCGCCAAGAAGCTGGTCATTACAACCAATACAGTAAAGAGACACCTAAAGGCAATCTTCGAAAAACTGGATGTGCATACGCGTTCCGCCGCCACTGCCAAAGCCACCGGGGATAGCAAGTTCCGGTCTCTGCTGCAGGAGTAGTCCTTCTCCACGTGGGCACTGCTTCAGGAAAATTTCCTCCACTTTAGCTGTTGAAAATGGCTCTGCAGGCTTCGATAGCGCAACTCTTTCTTGCTCATCGCCTGGATAGCAGAGACCGCCGCCCTCGCTGCGGAAAGTGTGGTCAGGACCGGCACATCCATCGCGATCGCGGCAGAACGGATCTCCGCGCCATCGCTATGCGCGTGCGGACCGAGCGGCGTGTTCAAGACCAGCTGGATTCTGCCATTACGGATCAAGTCAACGATCTGGGTCGAGCCATCCTGGGCTTTCTCCACCACCTCTACCGGTAGGCCAGCCTTCTGACAGATCTCCGCGGTCCCAGGCGTGGCATAGAGTTGGAAACCCATGCGGTGCATATCGCGCGCGAATTTCAACGCCGCGCTTTTGTCGAAGTCATTGACGGTGACCAGCACCGCTCCGGCTTGCGGCAGTGCGGTGCCCGCCGCGATCTGGGATTTGGCGAACGCATGACCGAAGCGTGCGGCATGACCTAACACTTCACCGGTCGAGCGCATTTCCGGTCCCAGCAATATGCTGGAGCCGGGCAATTTCTTGAACGGCAGCACCGCCTCCTTGACAAAGAAACCATCCACACGTGGTTCCTCGACGACCCCGAGTTCTTCCAGCGTACAGCCCGCCATCACTTGCGCAGCGACATACGCCAGGTTCAAGCCAGTCGCCTTGCTGGCATAGGGAACGGTCCTCGACGCTCGCGGATTCACCTCCAGCACATACACGATTTCATCCTTTAAAGCGAACTGCACGTTCATCAAGCCGCGCACACCAAGCGCCAGCCCCAGCTGTTCAACATACTCGCGCATGATTCCCTGATGATACGCGCTGACCTTGTAGGGTGGCAGGACGCAGGCTGCGTCGCCCGAATGGACCCCAGCCTCTTCAATATGCTGCATCACTGCCCCAATGACCACCCGCTTGCCATCCGCCAGGGCGTCCACATCGATCTCAAAGGCATCCTCCATGAATTTGTCGATCAAGATCGGTTGACCGGGAGCCGCCTCGATCGCTTTCTGGATGAATCCTCCCAGCTGCGCCTCAGACTCCACAAACGCCATGGCGCGCCCACCCAGTACAAAGGACGGCCGTACCAGGACGGGATACCCGATTCTTTGTGCAACTTGGCGTGCTTGCTCCAGAGAACGAGCGATCCCGTTTTCCGGCTGGGGAATATCCAGAGTGTGGAGCAATTTCGAGAATTCTTCCCGGTCTTCGGCGAGTTGAATGGCATGAGGTGACGTGCCCAGGATGTTCACACCCGCCGCCTCGAGTCCCAGTGCGAGGTTCAGTGGAGTCTGTCCGCCGAACTGTACGATCACCCCAAATGGCTGCTCGCGGTCGATCACGTTGAGGACATGTTCCAGCGTCAGCGGTTCAAAATACAATCGGTCTGCAGTGTCATAATCGGTGGAGACCGTCTCGGGATTGCAGTTGTACATGATGGTTTCAAATCCCATTTTGGACAGGGCGAACGCCGCCTGGCAACAACAGTAGTCGAACTCGATCCCCTGTCCGATGCGATTCGGCCCGCCACCCAAAATCAAGATCTTTTGTTTATCCGTTGGGCGCGACTCATCCTCCATTTCATAAGCGCTGTACAAGTAGGGCGTCAGCGCCTCGAATTCGGCGGCGCAAGTGTCTACACGCTGGAAGGTTGGGAGGATGTTGAAGCGTTTGCGTAGCTCACGAACATTCGATGAAAGAGGGAATAGGGAAGAGGAAAGTAAGCGGGAAATGTATGAGTCTGCATACCCCAACTGCTTGGCATGGTGCAGAATGGGTTTGAGTTCATCTTCTGATTTGCAGCGCAGTAGCTCTGATTCATAGTTCACTAACTCTTGCATTTGAGCCAGGAACCACAAGTCATACCCTACTGCTTTTGAAATCTCTTCCAAAGATATTTCTTGCCGGATCGCGCGATAGATACGGAACAACCGGTCGGCGGCCGGGAGTTTCAGCAAAGGTATTGTTTCGGGTTCGGCGGGCAAGTCTCGGCTGGGTCCTGAACCATCCGGCGCGTCGACTCCAATTTCCAGAGATTGAATCGCTTTGTTCAGCGCCTCGGGAAGCGTCCGCCCCAGTGCCATTACCTCTCCCACAGACTTCATCTGCGGTCCGAGAGTCGTGTCCACGCCGGGGAATTTTTCAAATGCCCAGCGCGGAATCTTGACGACTACATAATCCAGCGACGGTTCGAAGGCGGCTTTGGTCTGCCTGGTGATATCGTTTGTGATCTCATCAAGGGTATAGCCAACAGCGACCAGCGCGGCGAGCTTTGCGATCGGGAAACCGGTCGCCTTGGATGCAAGCGCGGACGACCGGCTGACGCGCGGATTCATTTCGATGACCACCACGCGTCCCGTTTTCGGATCGACAGCGAACTGAACGTTCGAGCCGCCTGTTTCTACGCCTACCGCGCGCAGGACGCGCCGCGCAAGATCCCGCAGGACTTGATACTCGCGGTCGGTCAGCGTTTGCGCGGGCGCGACGGTAATGCTGTCACCGGTATGCACGCCCATCGGGTCGATGTTTTCAATGGAACACACCACCACAAAATTATCAGCTTTGTCGCGCATTACTTCGAGCTCATATTCCTTCCAACCGAGCACGGACTCCTCGAGCCAAGCCTGACCGATCGGCGATTCATTGATCGCCTTGCGGATCGCTTCAGGAAGGTCAGCAGGTCCATGGACCCATGAAGCACCCGTACCTCCCATCGCAAAGGAGGCGCGGACGAGAACAGGATAGCCCGTCTCTGCGACGAGTTGCTGCGCCTCTGTTAAAGAATACGCGGCTCCTCCACGCGGCACAGGGATGCCTGCCCGCTGCATGGTCTCACGAAAGAGCAGCCGGTCCTCGGCAGCCTGGATGGCGCTGAGTTTGGCACCGATGAGCTGTACCCCATATCTTTCCAGAACACCTCTCTGGCTGAGTACCAGCGCGAGGTTCAATCCCGTCTGCCCGCCGACGGTGGGAAGCATGGCATCAGGTTTTTCCTGCGCGATGATAGCTTCCAGTGACTCAGGCGTGAGCGGCTCGATATAGGTCGCATCCGCCAGTTCGGGGTCGGTCATAATCGTGGCAGGATTCGAGTTGACCAGTACCACGCGGTAGCCCTCCGCTTTCAATGCCTTGACCGCCTGCGTACCAGAATAGTCGAATTCCGCGGCTTGACCAATGACGATGGCCCCGGAGCCAGGGACAAGGATGGTGTGAATGTCGGTTCGCTTCATATAAGTAATCCGTTGGTCGAGCAGCCCTGTGGATTTTTCGCGGGACGTATCGAGACCAACAAGCTGCAATCACACAAAATGTATCTTGGAAATAGGTTGGTCTCGATACGGGCTTCGCCCACTCGACCAAAGATGAATGATTGAAATTTTATTTTCATTAGTTACCACCTCCAATTATCTTGAAGAACTCGCCAAAATATCAGTGGGTCATGTTAGTGAGCTGTAGGCTTTCGCGCTTCTATCAGATATTTCCTAGCCGTAAAAGTTAATGTTTTATTATTCTCTAGCTGCTTCTGTAGGTTAAGCAAATATTTCAAATGCGACTCTACTGAAAAACCAGAAACAAGCCATGGCACAGCCTTCAGATAATAGACAATTGCGCCAACATCGGTAAAAACCAACTCGCCGGACCAGTTTTGCGCATGTGCGATTTCCAATCCGGCTTCCTGCAAGCGAGGCAGATACTTTTCAGGAGTAGCATCGGGCCATTGCGGCTTGGCATCAAAGGCAGCTAATAAATCAACTGCCCACAACCCATGGACCTGTTGAGTCAGAAAGGTTCCACCAGGAGCTAGTACACGCCCAACTTCAGAAGGATTAAACGCAGCATGACGGTTCAGCACCAGATCAAATTCGCCATCTGCGAAAGGCATGGGACCAAAATCGCTCAGTTGAATATCCACTACGTTGGCGCCGAAAGGTGTCAATCGTTCTGTGGCAAGTTTGAAATTCGGTGGATAATGTTCTGTCGCAACAACTTTGTATGGCCAGTGTTCCTGCAGCTTTAGGAAACGCTCGCCGCCTCCTGTATCCAAATCCACAACCGATGATGAATGCTTCATCAATTCAGCCGCCCGCGTGGAATATGACCACGGAGGCTGTTCCTCCAGCATCCTGCCATCTAGATAGGAAAAGTCCCAGCCAATGAATTGCTGCTGTTCTTCATACTTCCAATTTTCTATCAGCGCTTTTTGATTCATATGATTTCACCATTTTGAAAAACTCTGCAAAAATATCATGCGCGTCATGCGGACCGGGAGCAGCTTCGGGATGGAACTGCACGCTGAAGAC
>JAICQC010000304.1 GCA_025938055.1 Anaerolineales bacterium
CCCAATGCCCAAGGTGGTGCCCGCATTGGCGGCAGCAACTTCTGGGTCGGTGATTACACCATCGAGCCTGAGAACGGTGGCGTGGGTGTCTTCGCCCATGAGTTCGGTCATGATCTCGGCTTGGATGATCTGTATGATACATCCGGTAATACAGGTGGCGCAGAAAACTCCACCGGCTTCTGGACCATCATGTCCTCCGGTTCCTATGGTAGCACAGGCAATCCTGCCGAAGGCATTGGCTCGAAGCCGATTACCATGAGCGCCCTGGAGAAAATCCAGCTCGGCTGGTCCGACTATGAAGTCTATGACTACAACCAGCGGGCCTCTGTAAAACTTGGACCTTCGAATTACACAACCAAGCAGGCACAGCATTTGGTGGTGCTGCTGCCCGATAAGTTCGTGGACTTCCCCGTGGGCGATCCATACTCCGGCACATACCAGTACTACTCAGGTTCCGGGAATAACCTCGATCACACCATGACCCGCGATGTTACCTTGCCCGCCGGCGCTGTATCCTTCTCAGCTAAAGTAAAATATGAGATTGAGCTGGATTGGGATTATGCCTATCTGACAGTCAACGGCACCCCGGTGGCAACCAACCTTTCCACCAACTCTAGCCCAAATGGCCAGAACTTTGGTGAAGGGATTACAGGTTCCTCGGGCGGCGCTTGGGTAGACCTGACAGCCGATCTTTCTGCATTTGCCGATCAGACCGTTACAATCGGTTTCCGTTACTGGACGGATGTTGCCGCCGTTGAAGAGGGTATTTTCATCGATGAGATCAATATTACAGGTCAGCCCACCGATGGCGGTGAGACCGACCCAGGCTGGACGTACGATGGCTTCGTGCGTGCGACTGATGTTGCCTCCGTCGCATTCTTCAATGCCTACTTCGCCGAATTCCGTACCTACAAGGGCTACGACGACGGCTTGCGCACCGGTCCCTACAACTTCGGCTTCCCCGATACCGCGCCGAACTGGGTCGAGCACTTCCCCTACCAGGATGGTCTTCTGGTTTGGTACTATGACGAGTCCTTTGCAGACAACAACGTAGGTGACAACTGCCTCGCCGGTCGCTGCGGTGGCCGCTACCTGCCCGTGGACGCGCATCCCGACCTGATTCTCCGCCCGGATAACGGCCTGGTCTGGCGCCCGCGCATACAGTCCTACGACTCAACCTTTGGCTTGCAGACGACCGATCAGATCTGTCTTCACACCAGCAGCACAGTCTCTCAGTGCTATGGTAATCTGCCTGCCAACCCGAAATTCGACGACACCCAGAGCTACTGGGTCGCGCCCAACCCAGCTATTGGTCATTTCGGCTGGGCAAGTGTGCCGCTGCCCGGTATCGGTGTTACCATCCGTGTCGTGAGCATTTCGGCACAGGGCAACTTCATGCAGGTGCATCTCAACAAGTAATCTTATGCCTGCCTGAACAATATCAATAATCCCCCGCTGGTTCACCAGCGGGGGATTATCGTATCGGCACACCGGGCGTGGGACCGGTGTCTACATTCGGGGCATGTGGGTTCAGTTCCGGGCACAGGATCAGTGTGCCATTGAGATCTGTATTGTAAACATATTCCGTCTCTTCCACCTCCAGCCAGATCTGGAAACCAGGCACCCGCCCACTCGGATAGAACACGCCCGGGCGCGGACAGCCGAGGGCGGCATTGAGCCAAAGCTTTTCCTCGCTCCTGACGAATTGAATAGTGCTGGCATCGATGCCCAGTCGATTGGCAAGGTCCTGTTTTGTTAATTGAACAAACTTTTCGGCAGGCGGTGTGGAAGACATTTCAGTAGGTTCCGGCGTACGTCCCAATTGTAACGGGTTCTCGGGCGTGCTTTCTGTGGGGGCAATCTGTGGGTCTGGTGGGGGCAATTCTGGAGTTTCTCGCGCTCCTGCCGAAGGAGCGCCGCAGGCTGCCAGAGCCAGAGAAAACACAAATATCAGGTACATCCAGCGGGTTTTCATCACAATAGATCCTTCCAATTTCATATTCAAGCATACCGCATTTTCCAAGACGACTCCGCTGTATCGTGGGTTCCCTTATTGCCGGTCAGGATTGCTGAATGTTCATATGAAAATTCTATCTGGCATTATCTTTTTTCTTATACTCCCAAAATAAACTACGAAGTAATTCAATCAGAAAATGAACAATACACAACAGGAGACAATCATGACATTCTATCTACAAACCTATCCTTATCGCCGGATGGCACGCCGCTGGGCGGAAAACCGCGACCAGACTCTCGGGATCGATGTCCGCGAGGAGGAGGAAGCCTACGTGCTCTCAGCTCTCGTCCCGGGACTCAAGTCTGACGACCTGAAAATTCAGGTTCTCGACGATGTTGTCCGCATCGCAGGCGAATACAAGCGAAGCACGCCGCACAGCGGCAGTGTGGACAAGGCGGCTGAGGATAACTACCTCGTTCGCGAGCTACCGAACGGCTCGTTCACACGCACTCTGCGACTGCCAGCGCCCATTGACGCCGACCACGTGGAGGCAGACATCACGGATGGCGTGCTCACCTTGCGCCTGCCCAAGGCAGAATCAGCCCGCCCGAAGCAGATCCAGATCAACTCAAGATAAAAAGCGAAAACAATCTCAGTAAGAAGACCGCGGGAGCGTGGTCTTCTTTTTTTATCTGCCCAACGTGTATAATTCTCGCATTCCAGCCTGTGGAGAAACTTGTGCGTTTACGACTCATCATCCTCTTCAGCGTGATCGCAGTTGTCCTGAGCGCCTGTGGCGCGGGCGGGTCAAACGAGACAGCCACGCCCATCTCAACCGACACCCCGCTTGTCCCACCGACGGAGACAGCCACGACTGCCACGCCTCTTGCGATCCTGATCTTGCCGGCTGACCTCGACCCTGATACCTCCAATCTTTACCAGAAAACAGTCTACGATCTCACTCAAGCCTCCGGCATGCGCTTTCAGGTGCGCAACACGCTCACCACCGCCGACCTCGAACCCGGTTTGCAAGTAGTGATTGCCCTCCCACCCGACCCTGGGATCGCTGCACTGGCAGCCGCGGCGCCACAGGTGCAGTTCCTTGCAATCAACATCCCCGAAGTTGCAGCGGGCGGCAACGTCAGCGTGTTGGGAAATAACTCACAGACAGACGTTGCTGCCTTCCTGGCAGGCTACACTGCGGCTCTCCTCACCGACGACTACCGCATTGGCATGATGATGCCCAAGGACAACCCGGATGCACTGCGCGCGCTGAACGCCTATGCCAGTGGCATGGCATACTATTGCGGGACATGCCGTCCGGTCCTTTTTTACCCGTGGGCATACCCGCAGTACATCGAGATTCCAGCCGAGGAGGATCCGGATAATTTTGATGCTTATGCTGATATCCTGATATTGCAATACAAGGTGGGGACGATCTTCCTCCACCCTGATATCGCCACGGCAGACCTGGAAACGTACATCGGTACGACTGGCGTGTACATGATCGGCACGGTCACTCCCGAAGAGCAGCCAGCAGGCTGGGTAATGACCATTCAGCCGGATGTCATCCAGGCGATTCAAAATGCCTGGCCCGGCCTGGTCAGCGGGCAGGGAGGGGTCACCGTTCAATCGCCGCTGGGGCTTGCCGATATAGATGAAACCCTGCTTTCTCCGGGGAAACAGCGCCTCGTTGAACAAACCCTGAACGACCTGCAGGCAGGACTGATCAGTACGGGCGCAACTCCGTAGCGAATGGATAAATCAAAATGCCCGCGTTGCTGCGGGCATTTTGATCCAGCCAAAGGCTGAGCAGAAATAAGGAGGAGAAATGAATTACAACGTGACACCCATAACAGCGGGAACTCGTTCGCTTCGTTGACCGTGCCCCAGCCATGCCATTGCCTTGACAACCAGCACAGCAGGATTGACCGGCTTCACGAGACACTCGTCTGCACCTTCCTGATTGGCTTCGACGATTTCATCCACAGTACTGGCGTTGATGAGCATCAGGATGGGCCCGCGGCTGGCAGAACGTAGACCGTTCAATAAAAAGGTACGGTCAGCCTTTGATAAGTTCATATCCACTAACATCAATGAGGGACCAATCAGCCGCGCGCTCTGCAGGGCATCCGCGATATTTGCCTCAGACAGGACAACACAATTCCTCTGGCTAAAGAGGGTATCCCATACCGCGATGTTTTCCGGTTGATCAGAAACAATCAGCACGGTGTGAAGGGGGATGGCATCGACATCGGTTTTCCAGGTAACCATCACGTACCGCCTTTCTTATGCACTCAATAACTTGACGGAAAATTAGGCTGCATGTTACACTTTGATGGTAAGCAATTTTTTAAGAAAGGAGGCGCACGTTTGATGATGAACATCATGAAGTTCCATGACAAAGTATTCCGAATTGGTAATGACGGTTTTGATTCGCGTAGTGCGCCTGCTTATCGTTAATTTATACGCAATGTAGATAACGACAGCCACGGTGCACCCGCCCGTGGCTGTTTTGATTTTGCACGACTGTCCAGCCATCGGCATTGCCTGTGGCTGTTTATTTTTGAAAAGGATTGTTGGAGGTAACATGTTCGATATTCAAACCCAATTATTTGAAAGCCAGGACCTGCGGCTGGGTCCCATTGATCATGAAAAAGACCCGGAGGCTGAATCGAAATGGACGCACGATTCGGAGTTCATGCGTTTAATGGAAACGGCTCCCGCTCGCCCGATGTCTGTGGCGATGGTCAAGAAGCAGTATGAAAAGCTCGAGAAACAAATTGAAGAGGAAAAGAATCTCTACCACTTCATGATTCGCGTCAAAGAGGATGACCGGGTGATCGGCAAAGCCGTCATCCAGCAGATCGAGTGGACGAATGGCAACGGCTGGATTCGTCTCGGCATCGGCTCGTCAGATGACCGGCGAAAGGGATATGGCACACAGGCGCTGCGGATGTTGTTGCGCTTTGCTTTTGCCGAACTCAATCTGTTCCGCGTCGCGGCAATCGTGCCGGAATACAACGAAGGTGCAATCGCCCTCCTGCAAAAGTTCGGTTTTGTGCAGGAGGTCTGCAGGCGCAAGTCGCTCGAACGTGATGGTCGTCGCTGGGATCTGTATGTCTTCGGCTTGTTGAACGAAGAATGGCGGATGCCTGCCACAAAGACCCAGGCGCCGGAGGATTGATGAAAAATCTATTCCGCGGAGAGCTTGTCCGCTTCACGCTGGAGGAGCCGGATGCATACGCCAAAGCGGAAATCCGCTGGCAGCGCGATTCAGAATTCCATCGCCTGGCGGATGGAGACCCTGCCGTATTGCATTCCGAAAAGGCGATCAAGGATTGGTTCGCCAAGCAGACCGAGGACCCCAAACCCGAACGATATTCCTTCACGGTCCGCACACTGGCTGAGGATAAATTTATCGGTTTTCTCGGCTTGTGGGTGGACCTGATCCACAGCGAAGCCTGGGTTGGGCTTGGGATTGGCGAGCGCGAATTCTGGAGTAAAGGGTATGGCACCGACATGATGAAGCTCTGCCTGCAATATGCCTTTAACGAATTATGCGTGGAACGCGTATCGCTGGGTGTTCATGAATATAACCCGCGTGCCTTGAAGTCGTATGAGAAGTGCGGTTTTCGACTGGAGGGTCGTACACGCCAGGATGTGATGCGCGAAGGCAGGCGCACCGATTCGTTATGGATGGGCATC
>JAICQC010000584.1 GCA_025938055.1 Anaerolineales bacterium
GCTCCATCCCTGCCTGACGCGTGTCCACGCCGACCATGTCTTTGAGCATCTCGGCGGCGCGCGGCTCGATCTTCCCACCCTGGTTCTTCATCTCGTTGACGATCCAGCCGGTCATATCCTTCAGGCGTGGGAGCATGAAGGCTTTGGTCTGTATCAACTTGCTGTTTTTCTCCGCCCATTTTACAAGCCAGTGTTTGTCGGCGTCCCTGGGCTCCACGGATTCATACACGACCAGACGCGTGGTTTCCGTGGTTTTCTCGAGGAACTCGAAAAACTTCTTACGGGCAGATGGATTGTTGTATTTGGAGGAGGGATTTTGCAGCAGCACCAACCGTCGCTTGGCGAGGAATGGCATGGAATTGACGGCGTTGTTCAGGTCGTCCTCGCTCATGGAGCGGGCTTCGAGGCGGGCAGTGTTCATGTCCGCGCTGGTGGGGTCCGGGAAGTCCGCCTCGAACTCCTTGATCTTTCGGGTGATGGCGAATTCGTCGTTGCCAAAGAGGAAGTACAGGTTGGGCATGTTTTGTAGGGGCGGGCAGCCGCCCGCCCTTACTTTGTGATGATTCGGTGAACGCCTTTACGGACGGGGATGATCTGCACAAGCTGCAGGTTCCCCAGGTCTGCTTCCGTGGTGACGTTGCGCTGCAGCCAGGGTCCGAGGGGTTTGCTCAGCAGAAAGCCAAAGGCAGCGAACATCAACGCGACGGGGATCAGCAGAAGCCGCCAGCGGAGCGAGCGCGTGCTCTGGAACGGAATCCATGCGAAGCTCGCCGGGAGTAGCATGGATGTGGCGAGATTCGTCCCACATCCGGGGTGGATCGCCAGGTCGCTTTCCCCGGCACGCAGCCGCCTCATCGCTTCGTCGATCGCGTTGCGAATATCGGGCGTGGTCATATCTCCGAACAGGAAGAACCCTGTCGGGTTCGAATGACCTGCCAGATTTTTGTCTTCGTATTTGCGCGCTAAAATTTTAAGCGTCGCATGTTCCACGGCGTGGTTGCGCCGTGTTGCAAGGAAGGGAGGGATATCAAGTATAGACATGATTTGATTATAGCGTGAAAGAGATCTGGGATGAGCGCCTCACGCATAAGAATACTATAAGAGATTAATGGTTGGCATTTTCCAGCTTGTAATAGGTTTCCAGCAGGCTGATCAGGATCTGGTCGGTAAAGGTATGCATCTTGTGCAGCATTTCCTCCCAGGCTCGCCCCGAAAGAATATTAGCTTCACGATAGACCTTCATGACCGATTCGATCAGCGCGTTACGGAAGAATAGCAGGGCGCGCGTGGCATCCACTTCACTAAGCCCGTAGCGGCGGGCACGCGAGGCATATTCATAGCCGATGGCATGCGCTTCGAAATCATCCTCATTCTCCGCGGCGAGATAAGTCATCAATCCCTGTAAAAGTGAATGAGCGCTCTCGCGGTATTGCCGGCGCGCAGTATCATCCAGCTTTTGATACCAGCCCTCCGATTCCAGATTTGCTTCCCCGATCTGCACCCGAACGTTCTTCATAGCGGTGTGCATGATGCTCTCCGGCTCGACGCGTATCTCACGCGCGGTCTTTGCCCAGAGCAGCACTTCATTGCGGCGATAGCGGCGGTGCCCACCCGAGGTGCGGTGCGTAGGCAGCACGCCTTTATCAGACCAGAGCCGTATGGTGCTCGGATGCACACCGAGCAATCTTGCAGTGTCGCTGAGGGAAAGCCATTCGTCCATAATCACTCCGCAGCCATGGCAACTTTTTCTGCAAAAGAAGGTTCTTCCACTTGTTTCTTGAAGGCATTGACATTGATCCGGTACAGCATGACCGTGGCGACGAGCAGCATAATTGCCTCGATACTGAACACGACCAGATATCCGCTCAACGCGTGACCCGTTGCCTGTGTCACTACATCGCGCACCACGCCGCCCAGGATGGACCCCGTTAAACGCGAGAGCGCATTCGAGAATCCCCAGGCGCCAATGTAGAGTCCCACCATCCCGGGCATGGTGAGGTCGAACATCAGGGAAAGATTCGAAACCGTGGACAGCCCGGTACCAATGCCCAGAAGTATCACACCTATATAGAATACAGGCACGTTGATTAAGATACCACTGATCACGATAAC
>JAICQC010000380.1 GCA_025938055.1 Anaerolineales bacterium
AAAAAAAGAGTAACAAGGATTGTGCTAAGAATAATCCCATTCCAAAGGCCAGAGCCAAAAAAAGATCTCCTACGGGCTGCCGGTAAAACAAATGAAAGCCGGCCAGTATGAGAGCCGGAGCGGGTCCCCAGTAGATATAAAATTTTCCATCATACAATGATAAGTCTACAGGGATTTCAATCCCGGTTCTAGCCAGTTCAATTCTTGCCTCCAGGTTATATGGATTTTCTAAGGCAAGCAAACTGGGGTCAGGGGCGGTGGAAAGATGCAGATTGCCATTGACGAAGGCTTCTGCAAGGTCGGCATAATAGGATGTGGTTGTTCCGGCCTGACGCCCACTTCCTGCACTCACAAGCAAGAGATAAAAAATCAGAACCACAAGAAGAGATGGAAGGACAATCGGAAAATTCTGAGAAGACTTTTCTATTGTAGTCTTATACTTCATGGTTAAGGGATGTAAAATTGAATGGTGCGTGAGAAACGGATGGCATTTCAGTATAATGTAACGGATAAACCAGTTGGAATTTTCCACTGAAACGAGCAGCGTTTCCCGACATCGTTTCTCATCCAGTCTCAATGACTCAGCCCAAATTGACAGCAAGCTGAATCGCATATAAAAATTATACTATAATCAAAAAACAGTTCTTTCAGGCGAAACTGGTGAACAGAATTGTGATCAATAAGCGTAAAGCTTTCTAATAAATCCCTTTTAATTTGGATGGAGAGATAAATATATGGCTGAAAATTTTGATGTTGTTGTGGTCGGTGCCGGACCTGGAGGATACGTTGCTGCGATACGCGCAGCACAGCTCGGGCAAAAGGTGGCGATTGCTGATAAGCAGTGGCTGGGTGGTGTTTGTCTCAATGTGGGTTGTATCCCCTCGAAATCCTTGTTGAAAAATGCTGAAGTTGCACACACGCTCCGCGAGCGCGGCAAGGAGTTTGGTTTTTCATTCGAAAACCTCAAACTGGATTTTGGAGTTGCCGTCAAGCGTTCGCGGCAGGTCTCGGATCGACTCGTCAAGGGCGTGGGATTCCTGATGCGCAAGAACAACATCGCGGTCCTCATGGGCGAAGCGAAGCTGACCAAGCCGACGACGGTGACGGTTACGGATAAGGACGGCAAAACCACGGAGTTAAACGCCAAGAATGTTATCGTTGCCACTGGCGCGAGTGTGGCAGTCCCCGGCGCGTGGAAAGTGGACGGTGAAAATATCGTCACCTACTACGAAGCGATCCTGCAGGAAAAACTTCCGAAATCGGTTATCGTGATTGGGTCGGGAGCGATCGGCGTGGAGTTTTCGACCGTCTGGCGCTCCTACGGCGCCGAAGTAACGATCGTGGAAATGCTGCCTCGCCTTGTCCCGTTGGAAGATGAGGAGGTCTCGAAGGACTTAAAGAAGGAATTCGAGAAGCGCGGCATTAAGTGTTTGGTAGGCAATAAAGTCGAGTCGGTGGAGGCGACGAAGAACGGCGTGAAGGTCAAGGTGTCGGCGGAGGGAAAGGAAACGACCCTCGAAGCCGAGCAGGCATTGGTGGCGGTCGGGTTCCGTCCGAACTCAAAGGGATTAGGCCTTGAAGAAGTCGGCGTTAAGCTCAGCGAGCGCGGCTTTGTGGAGATCAACGAAAAGATGCAGACCAGCGTCTCCAATATATATGCGATTGGCGATGTGACTGGTAAGCTAATGCTGGCGCATGTCGGTTCGGCGATGGGCATTATCGCGGCCGAAAATATCGCTGGCGCGGAGACTGTGACACTCGAGTATGAGATGCTGCCCCGCGCCACCTATTGCAATCCGCAGGTAGCGTCATTTGGGCTGACCGAGGCACAGGCGAAGGAGCGCGGTTACACCGTCAAGGTCGGGCGTTTTCCGTTCCAGGCGAATGGCAAGGCGCTGGGACTCGGTGATTATGCCGGCTGGGTAAAGATCATAACGGATGAAAAATACGGTGAGATTCTGGGCGCGCACATGATCGGTCCCGAAGTGACCGAATTACTACCTGAGCTGACGCTGGCACATTTGATGGAATTGACGCCGCATGAGATCGCCCGAAATGTCCACGCTCATCCCTCGCTGAGCGAAGTGCTGATGGAAGCCGCGCATGCCGCAGAAGGGCACGCTATACATATTTGAGTCGTATGCCTGGTTGATGTATCAAGACGATTTAAAAACAGAGACCTCCGGTCGGTCAGCACCGGAGGTCCTTTGTTAAATTATTCCATGTTCTTTTTGTGGAACGACCTCTCGAAAATACAGATACGATTACGGCCGTTTTCCTTCGCCTCATACAAGGCCAGATCCGCCTCCTTGACCAGCGTCTTCCCTTCGATTTCTGCTCCCGACAACGCACTGATCCCGATACTGACGGTAATCGGTCGCTCAAAATCGGTCGAGGTCCGAATGACCTCCTGAATTTTTTCAGCCACGATCTGCGCGCCTTCCACCTGCGTTTCGGGCAGAATCAGGGCGAACTCTTCGCCTCCAATACGCGCCGCAACATCTGTGGTGCGACGCCCTTGCTGAATGCACAGGGCTACGCTTTGTATTACTTTATCTCCAGCCTGATGTCCAAACGTATCGTTGTATTTCTTGAAATGATCGATATCCAGCAAGATGATGGCCAGTCCATTGCTAAGCCGAACACTGCGGTTCACTTCATTGTTGAGAAAGATATCGAAATAACGGCGGTTATGAATGCCGGTGAGTGGGTCTTTCAAGGATAGTTCAGTGACCTGTGTATGCAGACGTGACGTCTTGAGTGTGGATGCCAGCTGCCTTGCAATGGTCGCGCAGGGTTCGAGGTTACTTGCATCGAATGCTATATACCCGAGCGATTCTTGCTGAAATACAAGCGGCAGGATGATCACATTCAATAATTCATCAGGTGGATAAAGCCCCGGGGGTGGAAAGGTTCGGCTGGGGAAGCGCTGGCTTGCCGACTCCAGATGCGAATTGAGGGGGACGCTCCATGCCACCGGATCGTCCCCCTCAGGCTCAAAGAGGGCAGCCCGGGTATGTTTGATCCCGATTTCACTGAGGTTTTCTTCCAGGATTTCAGCCGCTTGTCGTTCATCCAGGCTGGCGCTCAGTCTGCTGGTAAACTCACCCAAGGTTTGATCTGCCATTTGCTTATGATATTGGTGTCGGTAAACCTGTCGTTGGGCGCTCTCGCTGATGGCAGATCGTGCCTGATGCAGCATGTCTTCTGCAAGGCGTTTTGTCTGTGACTTTCTCCAGGCTGCAGGCAATTTGAATATTTCACGTCTCAAGATCGAGATGGGAATTTGCCAGACACCGATATTTTGATCGGACAATTCCAGCTCCCGAAGGAAGGCTATGAGTTTTTCTTGGAAGTGATTCTGATTGCTGTCCTTCAAACTCGAATGAAAGGCTTCCACCAGGGATTCGCAATAGCGAGATGTTCGCTCTCCAAACGGAAAGCGCAACGTGTGGGGAAGCGCAGCCATCATTTCGTCCACAATCTGATGATAGGTTTTCTCAATATCCTGACTCTGCACGTTGGATCGTTTACCAGCCATTTGCGACGATGATTTTTCTTCAGCCGCCGAAAACACAACCTGTGGTAAACAACCGCAGGATTGGCGCGGAATCAAACGGGTTGGAATTTGAATCGACTCGAGAGCATGGCGTCCCGTTAGATGATCTGCCATCATCATCACGGTCTGTTGGCCGATCTCCATGAGAGGAACATGGACGCTTGCAAGCGACGGCACCTGGGCTACTGCGCTCGGCTGATCATCAAAACCGATCACGGCTACATCACGAGGAATTTGCAGAGAAGTTGTCTCGTGAATAGCCTGTATCACTCCAATCGCAGAGGAGTCATTGCTTGCGATCAGCGCCGTGAATTTGGCTCCGGTTTTGAGAATTCTCTTAACGGCATCATACCCTCCGGGTTTCGTATGTAATCCTGCCGCGATTAACCTGGGATCGGCATCCAATTCGTACTCAATCACTGCTGAATGAAACGCCTGAAGGCGAGTTTGGCTATCCCCTTTATCCTCGGGGTGGCCCGCAATAAAGGCGATATGACGATGGCGGTGAACTCTTACTAAATGTTCAACTGCCTGGCGGATCCCTGCCTGATTGTCCACTGAAATTTCAGGCTCCTGTTCTCCTGTCGCAATCGTAAGGATCGGAAATCCCTGTTTTCTCAATTCCTCTAAGTATTGCGAACGCGCATGATGCTGCAACGGCGCGAAGACAATCAAACCGTCAGTATTCCAGGGACCAACGGGAACAAAATCTGAGTCAGAAGAAACTGTGGGCCAGGCTGGCTGTATGTCGCCTGATT
The DNA here is from genome assembly GCA_025938055.1 of Anaerolineales bacterium. The sequence goes on from JAICQC010000380.1 coordinate 4,318, forward strand.
CAGTTGCACGTCCCAATCCCCATGCGATCAACAGGTTGCAGTCTCTTGCACGCGCTGCCGACTGGATTCCCTCTAATACTGACCATCGGTAATGATCAGGTGTTTTGCCTTCAAGGACCGAATGTCCTGGCAAGATCCCAATTGTCGGCCGGTTTAGTTTGAACTGCATTCGTAGGAATTCCGTTTAAATTTTATCATGTCAAGACAACCGGCATGGTTTTATTCCGCTTCACTGCACAAGAAGTGGAGCTTTGCCCCTGTGGAACGCAGATGGAACTCCGGGAGGCTGAAATCAGTCTTATGGGT
>JAICQC010000052.1 GCA_025938055.1 Anaerolineales bacterium
CCGATCATCGCACGGATGACCTGATCGGGACGCACATCGATTGGCAGGAAGATTGGCAGGACAACCGCCGCCATGTACAGGATGGTGATAAGAGGAACACCACGAATGATCTCGATATACCCTATGCTGAAGTAGCGGATGATGGGAAGTTTGCTGCGCCTGCCGAGCGCCAGCAGGATGCCGAGCGGCAGCGCGCCGAGGTTCCCGACGATTGTAAGCAGGAGCGTGAGGAGCAGACCACCCCACAGGTTTGAGGCAACGGGCGGGAGCGTGGCGATATAGGGGGTACCCGCGACCAGTAGGAAAACAAGGGGAAAATACACCAACCAGGCAAGAGTAGTGATGAGAGCGCCTCGCGGCAGGTAACGTCCCACGAAGGAAAAGATGAGCAGAATGGCGACCGCGATCAGCCACTCATCCCACACGTCCCATCCAAAGTAAAGGGCGATGAGGATGAAAGCCAAGCCCGCGCCGAGCGCCATCAGTGCGAAGCCGCGTGCCGCACTTTTCCACACGCCCCACGAAAGGCCGAGCAATGCCGCCAGGATAAAGAGCGAAAGCCAGATGCGCCCGATCTGATCGCGTGGATACAGGCCGATCATGAACAGGGTCATGTTCGCTTCGATGACGCCCCAGCGCGCCTCAGTCAGTGCCCACTCCACGGCGGGACGGAGCAGCGCGTACAGCAGCCAGAGAGCCAGGAAGGTCAGGAGAGCGTTGTACCAGGTGCTGAACAGCCGCGTACGAAGCCATGCCAGCGGACCGACGACCAGTTGTGGAGGTTTCATCTCAACATGATCGATGGCTGCCATGTCAACGCTCCACCAGTTGAATGCGACTATTGTAGATGTTCATCAACAGGGATGTGAATAAACTCATACTCAGGTAGCTGAGCATCATGATCGTGATAATTTCAAGCGCCGCGCCCGTCTGGTTAAAGATCGTGCCTGCCACGCTGAACAGATCTGGGAAGCCAATTGCAATGGCAAGCGAGGAATTCTTGGCGAGGTTCAAATACTGGCTGGTGACCGGCGGGATCATGATGCGCAGCGCCTGCGGAAATACGACCAATCGCAGGGTCTGTCCGGTTGTCAGCCCCAGTGAACGCGCTGCCTCCACCTGACCGCGCGAGACCGCTTGAAGGCCCGCCCGTACAATTTCCGCGATGAACGCGCCGGTGTAGATCACCAGCCCGAACAATAGAGCGGCAAACTCGGGGGTCAGGCGCACGCCGCCGCTGAAGTTCAAGCCGGTCAGTTCAGGTACCGTCGCTCTCAGGGGCGCCTCAGGCTGGATGATAGCGCCGATCCAGATGATCAGAACCGGGCCCAGGATATATGCCAGATTCCACCATGGTGACAGGGGAACACTGGCGCGTTTTTGTGCGGTCCGCAGCACAAACCAGATGATAAAAATCGAAACGATTGCGAGCAGGATATAGATTCGCCAGGCAGGGAAGGTGGCTGTCCCCTCTCCCCAGATCATATAAACCCCACGCTGTGTCAGATAGACCGGACCTGGCAACTGGACGGCTTCGCGCACTGACGGAAGCTGAATGATGACGCCAAAATACCAGAACATCAATTGAAGGAGCAGCGGTGTATTACGGATTACTCCCACATACGCAGCAGCAAACCTGTTAATCAGCCAGTTGGAGGAGAGTCGCGCCACCCCCGCCAGCACGCCCACAATCGTCGTCAGCACAATCCCAAGCACGCTGACAACAAGCGTATTTACCAGCCCCACGAGCAGCGCGCGCGCATAGGTGTTCGATGGCTCATAGGAAATGAAAGACTCACCAATGCCAAAACTGGCGGGGTTTGTCATGAACCCATAGCCCACCGTTAATCCCTGCCGGGCAAGGTTGGTCGTGACATTCAAGTATAAATATCCCGCAGCCAAAGCCAGCACAATGACAAAGATGACCTGTGCCAGGATCTTCAAAAAGCGGATGTCGCGCCAGAATGCGTTGAGGCTCATGAAATTGGAATCGGGCGGTCCGGCGTGCACCGGGACCGCCCGATATTTTAAACTGTGTTTAGCGGAAAGGTATGGCGTACAGCAGACCGCCGTTTGTCCAGAGTTCATTCTGGCCGCGAGCCAGGTTGAACACGGAAAGGTTGCGTTCGTAGACCTCACCATAATTGCCAACCTGCTGGATGACGCGGTAGATAAAATCATTGCTCAAGCCAAGCATGGCGCCGAGTTCACCTTCCACGCCGAGCAGGCGGCGCACGACCGGGTCTTCACTGGTCAGGAAGTCATCCACATTCTCAGACGTAATGCCAAGTTCCTCCGCCTGGATCATGCCATAGACCACCCACTGGACAACCTGCGCCCATTGTGGGTCGCCATCTGAGACAGCGGGCGCCAGCGGTTCCTTCGACATCACCAGGTCCAGGATGACATGGTCGGCAAAGTTCTGCAGAACAGCCTGTCCCTGCGTGGCGAGCTGAGAGCGGTCTGAAGTGATCGCGTCACAGCGTCCCTCGTCATACGCCTGGAATGCCGCGTTCTGGTCTTCGAAGACGACAGGTGTGTAATTCACGCCGGCAGCGCGGAATCGGTCAGCCAGGTTCAGTTCGGTGGTTGTACCGCTCTGGACACAGACATTGGCGCCTTCGAGCGCATCGAGACCCGCGGCAGGATCATCCACAATTTCACTTTTCACCATGATCGCCTGACCATCAAAGAAGGTGACCGGACCAAAGGTGAGACCGAGCTCTACATCGCGAGCCCATGTCCAGGTGCTGTTGCGGGCGAGCACATCCACCTCGCCGGATTGCAGCGCCGTGAAGCGTTCCTGCGCGCTCAGACCGCGGAATTCGACGGCATTTGCATCATTGAAGAGGGCAGCAGCCCAGGCACGGCAGAAGTCCACGTCGAAGCCGGTCCACTCGCCAGCCGAATCAACAAAACCAAAGCCCTGGAATGTGCCATGCACACCGCAGATAAGCTGGCCTCGATCCAGGACGGCTTGCAGGCGTTCACCACCTGCGACGGGAGCGGCGGCAGCAGTCGGTGTGGCGTCACCAGTTGCAGGCGGTTCAGTCGCTTCAGGTGTTTCACCGCCTTCAGCGGGCGCTTCGGATGTAACAATACGGGTGACTTCCACGGTGATTGGCGTGGCGGCAACCGGTGTTCCACAGGCGGCAAGGACAAGACCTGCGAGCACAATAAGACTAAAGATAGGGAACAACTTACGCATCATCTTCTTCTCCTTTGAGCGAATCTTTTTGGGGAAAGCACATCACGAACAAGACAGTGTCAAATAGCCGACAACACCTCCAATCTTTTTTATTTCGCACATCCTTATCCTGGTCAGGTCGGTATGACCAGTATACTCGGACATTATATGAAAACCCCAAGTCAAAGTCAATAAATGCAGCGATGAAAATGGAATTAAGGGCTGTTTTGTGATGTTTTGGCACAGGATATACGTGCAGAGCAGGCGCGCATCACCTTCCTTAAGGCGAAATTAGCAATGCAAATCCGGGCAAAATTGCATTTCATTTTAATGTAAAATGTATCAGTTAAGTGAATTCATCGTTTTAATGGTAGATGAAACCTTGAGAGGTTTTGTCCTGAATCATTAGGAAGCTAAGCAGGGAAACAGGGGAGTCAAGTTCTGCTCGTCGCCGCAGCCAAATCATATTGAAAATGTAGTAGCTGTCCTGAAAGCCATGATCCGCAAGCATGGTTTTTCAGCCGATTTGTGTTGAACGTGCTCCACCCGGCATGTTACACGAAAAGAATCGATGGTTCTGCGAGATTTATTTTGCAGTTCAGATATTATCAGAGGTTAATGTGACTATTGACAAAGATTTGAGAAAATTGCAGGGACCTCCGCCTCCACGGCTGGCGATCGCCCTGATTGGGCTCCTCTTGTTGGGCGCCACCGTTTTGCTCGTAATGCAGTTTTTCAGGCAGCCTGTCAGCGTCCTGCAGTCCAATGAAGTTCTTCAGGTTGCCCGTGAAGCCTCCCCCGATGACCTGACGGTTATCGTCAAGGACGATGTTACAGTCTATCTGCCGTCAAACGCCATCAACCGCGAAGGTACCATTTCGATTACTCCCGCGGCAGAAGGTCCGCAGCTCGTCGCGGACGATGAGGACTGGGTCCGTCCCAGAATCGTCAATATCGATTTCCTCAACCCCGAAGGAACGCCTGTTCCCAGCATTTCCTTTTTTCATCCCATTGAAGTATGCTTTACGCTGACCCCGGAGCAGTGGCAGAGTCTGAATCAAGATCCGGGCACGTATCAGGTCCAATACTTCGCGGAGCAGGGAAACCCCCCTCGCTGGGAGATACTGCCCAAGCTTGCCTATCCGGACAAACTCCAGCTTTGTGGTCAGACCTATCATCTGTCAGTATTCGCCCTGGCTGTGAAGCTGCAGCCGGAGATCCCCATTACAGGACCCAGTGCCACCCCAACGCCGACCCCCACCTCCACGCGCACGATCATCCAGCCGCAACCGACCCGGGAGCGTGACCGAACACCTATAGCCACCCAGCCTCCACCGACAAGCCCTCCGCCTACACAACCGCCGCCAACGCGGCCTCCACCGACTCAGCCTCCGCCAACACAGCCGCCACCAACACAACCTCCGCCGACTCAGCCTCCGCCAACACAGCCGCCGCCACCGACTGATCCCCCTCCAACTGATCCTCCAGCGACAGAGCCTCCTAATGATGAGCCAACGGAGCCTCCTATTTTTCCGTGACCCGTGACGGGCACGGATCCATTTGTGTTTCTTTCTCTAGACGTAAGCGCCAGACCACGTCTCGAAGAGGCGGCCCGAGCGTTCACCATCCTTGTAAAAAGTGAGATAGGTGAGCGTTTCATACTGGACGAATTTTTGTTTGCTTGGATCTTTCACGGCAAGGTCGTAATACGAGCGCCACGTCCCGGAGTTGATGTAGAGCTGGTTTCGTTCATTCGGCGGCTCACCATCCGAGTCCAGCGGGATGATCTCATGGTGGTGAGTGTGCCCGTACACCACAAAACGCGCCGAGTTGTCCTGGAAGGCTGGCTCTCGTAATGCCTGTTCTGCCAGCGAACGTTCACTTTCCTGCAGTCGGTCGCGCACCCAGATCACAATATCGTTGAGGGTGTCAAAGGATGTGCGCTTTGAGATCTTGATCAGAATCTGGAGCGCGTCCACAATGTCAAACTTGAAGGCTTTATCCTCCTCACGGACCACATCCAGTTGCAGGAACTGATCACACAGGTCGTCCCATACTTCTTTTAATTCCGTTTCGAGGGCAGCGCTCTCCGCGTGACGTTTGATCTGCCCGCTGATCCAAAGGGGAGTTGCCAGCGCCGGGCGCACGTTGGTGATGCGCCGCAGGCTGTCTATCACGCCGCGGGGCAACTGGTCGCCATAGAGCCGCTGCACCTCCACCGGGTAGCGGTTGCAGACATCCATCGTAAAGATATCGCCCAGGGTGGCGTGATCACGGCCTTTCTCCCGATTGAAATTGAATTTGTCGTAATAGTCACCATGCCGCACGAAGACCTGGTAGGACTGCAGGATTTCCTGCAAAGCAGCGTCTTCCTCCAGTTCATAGGGGAAGGGACGGGCGTCATCGTGCAATCCCAGCGCAGCGATCACGGTCTTGCGGATCTCGTCAAAGGCGCTGCCCGGCAGGTGATAGTACCAATCGTGGTTGCCAACCAGATAATGGATGCGTACCTTGATTGGGATGCGTTCTTTCGAATCGCTATCGGGTTCATGTCGCGCGTTGGCGGGAGGCAGGCGCACGATTTCTCCCTTAGCACAGCGCCTCAGGATTTCAAGGGACTTCTGGTTGACGTCAATGATCGCTTTCGTCGTGTCTGCCAGTGTGCTTGCAAAGGCAGGACTGTTGGCATCGGTCCACGGGCGAGCGTAGTTAACGGCGCCAGGCGCGGTGTTCAGCCAGAGTGTGGAATGGAGCGGATCGATAATATCGCCCATCAGCAGCAGATCAAGCGTTTCGATGGGGCGGTAGGTCCCATCCCGCCGGAACGACGCAAAATAGGCGGTTTCGTTCAGGCGGTTGGCGAACAGATCAAATGCTGTGGGTGAGATGGAGCTGGCGGTTGTGCCATCTCCCAGGTGAATATCGCTAATAATGACGAGCATAATCATCCTCCTGAAGCTGCCTATGATGAGTGTTTGAATTATAGTCATTAATTGCGGTTGCAGTATTGAATTCTAGTTTGGAGAATCTGCCGATCCCTCCTCGCGTCTTTTCGAGGTGTATGGAGAGTAGCGTATAATTTCATTACTCCGTTTCTTGTGGGTGGGCTGAGGAGTGTAGCGGTCTTGCAATACAAACGTTTTTGTTGATTTTCGTTCTCGTAACAGGCGCCATTCCACAGAAGGAAGGTCTTATGTTTCGCAAAATTATTGCCGGGCTGTTGATCTTATTGAGCGCGATCTTTCTTATTGCAAGTGTGGCAGGGATCGGTGCAGCCTGGTATTACAACGAGCCGCTTACGCGGCAAGCAACAGGCAGATTGAAAGAAATAGACCGCGAACTCGCGCTGGCGCAAGCCACCCTGCAAAGTTCAGAAGTGGAACTTGAGCGCGCCCTGCGATTCGTGGACACAGCCCAGGCGGCACTTGAAAAACTTACTCAGCAGTCCGAAAGCGCCGAAAATCTGTTTGAGAATATCCAGAGCACGCTGGACGACCGGCTGCTCCCGGAATTGAAGACCACCCGCAACCGGATTATTGAAGCCCGCTCCACCCTGGAGAATCTTCAATCGATCCTTGCCACGATCAGCGGCTTCATCCCCGGGGTTGATCTGAACGTACCCGATGACATTCTGGCGGATCTCATTACATCCGCCCGATCATTGGATACTGAGATTGCCAACATGGAGGTCCTGGCAACGCAGGCTTCGACCTTCGTCAGTGATACATCTTTTCTTTTGGGCGGCGACCTGACAGAGACTCGTAACAGCCTGGAAAATTTTATAACAGCCATTCAGGATTATGAAACGAAAGTAGCTGGCTGGCGAGAGCAGGGAGAGAATCTGCTGGCGAACGCGCCGAGGTGGATCGACCAGGCTTCCATCATCCTGACGATTTTTCTGGTATGGTTCGGTCTTTCTCAGTTCGGCTTGCTCCTGCATGGACTCAGTCTCTATCGCGGCGCGGACCCGCTGGTGGCGCTCAGACGCCCAAGACCCCATCACAACCCATTGATCAAGGATGAAAGAGATTTGGAACTTGAGGAGTAGATTTTTCATCTGCTTGACTTAGAACATCTGTTCTACTATAATCCCTGCATGTCTCTGTTCGATCGCTTGCTTCAATATCTGGGTCTGTTGGGAAAAGATGATGGAACGGAGACTACACGCGTATTTTTGCACGATGAGGAACTGATTGCTGTCATCCGGGATGTTGCCAGGCAGCAGGAACGACCGGAAGCAGAAGTCATTGCCGATCTTACAAAAATGGGATTAAATCAGTTCATGTCCCAGGGGGAGTTGGAGCAGCGCTGGTCCTCCCTCTCGCACCGAGAACAGCAGGTCGTTGCCCTGATCTGTCTCGGCTACCGGAACTATGAGATTGCGCAAACCCTGGTTATTGCGCCTCCGACCGTAAAGACTCATCTACAGCGTATTTTCGACAAATTCAGTTTACGAAGCACAAAAGAGTTGCGACTTGCTTTGAGGAACTGGGACTTCCGCGAGTGGTGGGAGCATAACCAGCACGGCTAGGGCTGTATCTTCATCCTGACCCCACATCTGGCTCAACCTCTGGTGTACATCGAAAATCAACCTCAAAATCCCCCGTCGGGGGATTGTTATTTAATTTCCCATCCTTTAAGCTGGGCAGCCATCCAGGCACTAGAAAAGGATGTACAACAGATTATTCATTTTGCCTCAATCCGCTTTCGAGGACATGCCCATGAAACACTCAAGACAACTTCAGATATTTCTTCTTTATGCACGCACTGACCAGCAAGCCGTTCAGCGCCTATACCGCCGCATCGTCAAGGATGGCGCCATAGCCTGGCTGGATGAAAAAAATATACTGCCCGGTCAGGATTGGGCGTACGAGATTTGCAGGACGATCTGGAAAAGCGACATAGTCGTTGTCTGTCTTTCGAAGCAGTTTAACCGACAGGGAGGTTTCCGGCATGAAGAGCTAAAGATCGCGCTTGCAAAGGCAAACTCGCTCCCGCAGGGCGAGACCTTTCTTATTCCTGCCCGGCTGGAGAAGTGCGACCTGCCTGCCTCCCTGCGGCGCTGGCAGCGTGTAGACCTCTTTGCGGCTGATGGGTATAAAAGGCTGGCACGTGCCTTCGATGCCTGGGTGGGTACCACCTAGCGTGCCTCATGTCACTCATACAATCCAGGAAATGAGAAGGGGTGTATTTTCAATCAGTTGCTGTATAATGCATCAGACTCTTTGCCGCTGGAGACTTGCATGGGCCACATTTTCATCAGTTACAGTCGTACCGATACAGAGTATGCCCACAGGCTCGCTGACGTGCTGCAGAGCAGGGGTTTGAACGTCTGGATAGATGCCCGGCTTGACTATGGCACCCAGTGGCCCCATGAACTTCAAAAGCAGTTGGATTCCTGTGATGCATTCATTGTGATCATGACGCCGCGTTCATTTGCATCGGAGTGGGTGCAGAGCGAATTGCAGCGAGCCCGGCGCAAATTAAAGCCGATCTTCCCGTTACTGCTGGAGGGGGAGGAGCCCTGGCTTTCTGTCGAATCGACGCAATTCTATGACGTGCGCGGGGGCAAAATGCCGGATGCCCGCTTTTTTTCAGCGCTCCAGCGGGTGGCGGCTTCCGGCACTTCTGCATCGACGATGCAGTCTCGGAGAGAGTCCTCCAGGGTAACAACAGTTTCTAATTTTGCCTCCCCAAAATCGCGAACAGGCGCTTGGGTTGCGGTGATCGCCGTCGCTGTGCTGGCATTTGTTGCGTTCGCGGTGTTTGCAGCAGGACCTCTGCTGGCAAGAGTATTGAACTCTTCACCGCCCGCCACCGTGGACCCTTCCGCGCAAGATCCCGGTATACGACCGACGGACGCGCTTGAACTCCCGCTGACAGGATCGACCAGTGAGGCCCTGGCAACGTTGACCCTTGAACCTATCGTGGTCGCCAATAATTATGATATCTCGCGCTGCTGCGGTGATCCCGGCACGCAAAGATCGGAGATCCTGGACTTTACGATCCCAATCGAAACAGATGGCGTCCTCCGCATTGCCTACAGCGCGGCAACGGACGTGCTCGCCTGCTCGGACATTGTCCTGCATATCCTGTGGGACGGTGTTGAGATCTATTCCACCGAGCGGGTCGGACCGGGCACCGGCAGGTACACGACTGGCTCGCTGGATCTCAGTCCCTTGATTTCGCGGGGTACACATACCCTCACGCTCAGCCCCGAAGGTGTAGTGGGCGGCTGCAACAGCGGGACACTCGGCGGCTGGGCAGGAAAGCTGATCGTTCACACCAGCCTAGCTCCGTAGAGACTTCCAGTCTTAAAAAATCAGCCGCAGACGAAACTGTCTGCGGCTTTTTACTTCATGAAACGGTGCGTTTCCGGCTCTGCTTATGTTTATACATCGCCGTGTCTGCCTGGGCAAGCAGTTCCTCCATGGTGATGGTCGACTGCGGTTCGACGCGAATTACTCCCAGGCTGAACGCCAGCGCATGCCCGCTGGCAGACTGAAGGTTGTGCGTATCCACATTGCTTTGCAGGCGCGCCTGTACGCTGGCAAGGTCGCTTTCGCTGGCATCGATGATCAGGATGACAAACTCATCACCACCCAGCCTCCCGATCACGTCTGAGTCTCGGAAGGTGTCTGTCAAAATGCGGGAAAAGTGCGCGATCGCGGCATCCCCGGCGGCGTGACCAAACGTATCGTTGATGTACTTCAAGCTGTCCAGGTCTATGTAGAGCAGGTACATCGGGTAGCCTGCCCGCCGCGCAAATTTCAAGAGACCGGTAGCCAGAATCATGAAGCCGCGCCGGTTGTTCAAGCCGGTCAGGATATCAGTCAGTGAGAAGTTGCGCAGGCGCTCATTGGCTTTCTCGAGCTCTATATTTTTTTGGTAGAGTTTGTCAGCCAGCAGCTGCAGGTGTTCGCGCTGGAGCTGTCCGGTTTGGGGCAGCCTGGAAGGCGTGGTCGGACGCTTAAGAGATTCATTCACTGACCGCAGGATCTCGTGTGGTTCGGCAGGCTTTCTGAGGATATGCTGAATCCCGCTTGCCCGCGCCAGCCTGTGTATTTCAGATACATCGTAGTTATCGGTATGGAAGACCACAGGCATTGCCATCAACAGCGGTTCGGCACGGATGCGTCGCACGAGCGTAAACCCATCCATATGCGGCATGAGGATATCGGTAATGATCAGGTCTGGGAGTTCGGCACGCGCCAGTTCCAGCGCTTCGGCACCGCCGCCCGCTTCCAGCAGACGATGTCCATAATTGCCCAGCAATGTAATATACAATCGGCGGTCGGATGGATTCGTATCAACAATAAGAATGGTTGCCACTGTCTTCTACCTTTTGCGTGTGTGAGCACATGTGCTCATCAAATCAACGGAACGAAATTCAATCAAAAATTGCTTTTACTCCGAAAAAGGGAATTGATGTAACATTTCCCAGCGATCTGCTGCCTTTTGTACGGTCCATTCAAGATGCCTCACAGTAAAGCTGACACCACTACTGGCGCCGAAAGTAGGATCTTTGATCTGCGTTGAGGTGTGTTCGGACAAATTGACGATTTTCAGGTGCGGCAGCCAGTCCCGCGATTTATAGGGATAACTGGCATACCCCAGTTCCTCCGCGATCTTACCAAGGTTGTTATACATTTTTTCGAGAGCCGCTGATTTTTCTGCCAGCAGCCATAACCTGCCCTGCTGATTGTTGACGTTCATCCTGGCGATATGCTGGACCTTGATCTCAAAGGGACGCATCTTCGCAGAATATTTTTCGAGGCGCTCCTTGAGCTTGTCGAAGTTTTCGACGTTGCGAATTGCCTGGACGGTGAGATGCAGGTCGAAGATCGGCGTGCCGTTCACCACACGCGCTGTCTCTTCTGAAAGCCTGAAGAGACTGGAATAGTCTTCGCTCTCCGGTCTGACAATGATGAACGTTGCTTTCCCGTTTGAAACAGGTTCAGCCATGTTTTCTATTTCCTTGACCCTGTTCCTGTAGAGATTAACGTGGGCTTCGCCGTCGTCTCTTCCCACCCCGTAATTCCATGAGAGCAGCCCCTGGTGCAGGTCGTTTTGCCAGACTCTGCGGAGTTTGTTTTCCAGTTGGGCAGGAACGAGTTTTTTTGAAACAATCTTGAATTCATCTCCGGCGCGCTCCGATCGGAATAAGAGAAAACCTTTGTGCCTTGGGAATTGCTCTGAGAGCATGTTGGCAAAGCGTTTGAGGTCCTGATCGATCGCAATGCTGCCATAACGGGTGTTCCCTTCATGCATGTCGAGCATATCGGTAAGCGCCACACTTTGGACAGCCGCGTCCTCAAGGTACCAGGTTGCTCCCAGTGCATTGAGTGTGCCCGTGAGTGGTTCCCGGGTCACGATCTCTTCCACGATCTTTTTGACCGACTGGACGTTCTTGACTGTTTGTTGTTCCAGTTCGACAGGCAGCGCTGATGAGCAAATTGTATCTGTAAGCCTTTCATAAGGCATATTAAACTCATTCCAACTTAGATGGCTGCTTGTGCCCTCCAACTGCCGGGGAATTTCCGAATGACTCTCAAGAACGGTTTGTCGAATGACAAGGGGACGGAAGAGCTTTCGTTGCTTTTGCAGGTTGTTGTCCGCTTCTGATTCCGTCTGTCCGGTGCCAAAATCCCAGGTGAGGAGCGAGTCGGTCTCCTGTTCAAGGTATGGCTTGGTGAGCAGCAGCCTCATCTCCTGAGGCGTCTTGGACATGGACAGGATCCTAAACTCGTCACTGCCCGGTGACCGGCAGACAAAATCGCCCTTGTCCAGGGTAAAAATGGACATCCACTGATATGCCAGCTTGTGCAGCTCTTCATCCACCACCGGCACGCCATAGACTTTGTTTGCCTGTCGTAGATCGTAAATATCGATCTTTGCCATCCCCTTGACCTGGTCGGTCGGCACCAGCCACTCGCCTGCCCGGGTATTCAGAGCGTGGGTCAGAGGATCGTACAACGCCAGGTCTTCTGCTGACCTTTGAATCGCGAAGAGCAGGCTCTTCAATCGTTGAACAAGAGTTTCAGCGACAGGCAGATTTTGAAACCGGTTTTCCATCTCTTTAAAAGATCGCAGGAAAACCTCTTTTTCATGATCCATTTTCTTCATTGCGATGTCAGTATCTGTGGGTTAACCTTCAGGATTTCATCCTGGAGCGTTTTGGCTTTTTGAACCTCGTATTGCATGCCCTGGTGCTGGAAGCTCTCAATGGACTCATTGATGAGCGTCAAAGCAGCTTTCAGGTCCGAATCTGTTTCGAAGTAGACGGAAGCCAGTCCAAGCTGTCCCCGGGCGAGTTCATCCACTCTTCCGAACTCCTCCGCAGACTGGATACCTTCCATGAAGAGCTGTTTTGCCTCTTCATATCTCTTTTCTTTGAGCGCGACAAAACCCAGCCCGTTCAACGCGTAGCTGATATGGCGGACGGGGTCCTTGCGCACAGGGTCCTGCCAGGTATCGAGCGCTTTTTGATACCATTCCTTCGCTGCGCCCACGTTTCCGCGTTCATATTCGAGGTCGCCCAAGCCATACTGCGCGAAGCCCTTGCTGTAAATACCGTAATCGTCATGGGCAAATTTCTCGGTTGTCCCCAGCACTTCCTTCAGCAGGGACTCGGAGCGCTCAAAATTGCCAAGACGTAGTTCCACGGTTCCCAGAGACCTCTTCGCGGCTGCGATCAGAAGATCGTCCTCGGTCTTGGTAGTGGCTTCGAGTGACTCCTCAGACCAGTGCAGGGCTCTCAGATAATCACCCTGGTAGAAATAGATCCAGGAAATATTTCTGGCGAATGTGCTGACGGATTTCCAGTCTGATAAAAGCTTGGCGGCGCCCAGGGCGGCATGGGCAAGCGTCATGCGGTCGTACCAGAAGGCGCGCTGCCACAGCACACTGCCAAACTGGATGCCGATCTGCACCAGGATCTCGGCGATATTGACAGTTTGCTTTGGCAGAGAGGCTGTACTGTGCTTCTTTTGCACGGACTTGTAGCACCACTGCGCGACGCTCAGGATATTATTGCGGTCCAGGAGCAGGTCGTCGTAGCCGCGCCATTCTTTGAAGCCGCTTTTCTGCGCGAGAAGCTTTACATAATACTGGGCGATCTTCAGTTCCGCCTGTTTGATAAACCGGCGGTCCCCGGTAAACTGCGTGCGGATGAACCTGCGCGTCAGGGGCAGGATGCTGAAATAGTCCCGATCCGGTTCGTGGTCGATCAGCGCCAGCTGCAGCAGGTCGCTGATGGCGTTGTCAAAGTCGTCGGCGTCGTCGATCCCGGTGACCTCCTTCAGAGCAGCTCGGGAAACCGCCTCCGGCTGTAATGCCAGCACGAACAATATCTTTTTCTCGTTGTTGTGCCGCAGTAAGTTCCAGCTATGGTTGAAACAGTATTGCAGGATGGGAATGTTGGTATCCAGGCTCAGTTTGTCGAGCACCTGCGTCACCGAATAACCGAGGACGGCGATCTGCCCCTGCACCCAGAGCAGGGCGAGCGGGAGTCCGCCGGTCAGCTCCACCAGGTATTTGTTCTGATCCCGCGTGAGATGGATGTTTTTCTGCTGGGCATCCCATTCCAGGAGAGCGTTGCTCTCCTCGTACGACAAGCCCTGCAGGCGAATGATCTGCCCCTCAGAGACGCGCTCGCGGGAGGTGATGGCAACTTTCAGCGTGATGGGTGAACGGCGCAGGAAATCGAGGATATCCCGCTGTTCATTCTTGGAGAGCGATTCGAAGTTATCCAGGACGAGCAGGGTTGTCTGCCTGGAAAGCAGGTTATAGGCGCGCTTGATCTGGTCCTGGATGGACAGGTTCCCGATGGTGGGGTTCCCCAAACTGGTACCTATGGTGATGAGAATATCCGAGAGGGTTTTGGCTTCCGGGATGATGGGCTCGATGCCGTGCAGGGTCAGGATGTTCTCCTTGGCGGAGATCCAGATCACGGATTCGAAGAGATCGTTCTCGATGCAGCGGTAACTGACTTCGGTGGCGAGGGTCGATTTGCCCACGCCGCCTATGCCTTCGATCCCTATGATGAACGTCCTGCTGTTCGGCTGCAGGGACTGCAAGATGGTCTTGATCTCCTCCTCGCGACCTACAAAATAGGGGCGGCGCGGCAGGCTCGCCAGAAGGTTTGATTTCTCTGACTCCCGGGTATTGGCGGTCAGCCCGTCGATCTGTTTGCTGTAGCGGGCGATCGCCTCCTTTTCCATCGTGACGCTGTTGACGAGATGCAGGGGCTGATCGACGCCATAGGTTGCCAGCATTTCCTCGAGGACGTACAGATTCTTCTTATGGAGCGATATCATCCGTTCGAGATGAGTGATTTCTTCTTTATCCATAACGTACCTTATCTCTCAGGGGTTGCCTTGATGTCTTTTTTGTAGACTTTTGATAGAACGGCTTCGAGCTGTTTGAGGATTTCCACCATGGAATTCTCCGCCTCGGTCATGTTGTGGACGATAATGGGAGGCACGAGGGCGCTGCCCCATTTGGCATATTGTTCGCTGGCAAGATGATAATTGCGGGAATACGTTTCGAGCAGCTTGACGAGATGCTTGACCTCCAACTCGTGGTCCTGCCACAGGATCTCATCGATCTTCGAGGTGAGCAGATCCTGTTTGATCTCGTTCTTCTCCTGGATCTCCGCCGCGACGGCTTCAGGAGTGGGTTCCGAAGCTTCGGCAGCCGGCTCCGGAGTCTGGCTGGTTTGAGCGGGCATGCTCATTTTTCTGCGCTCGCGGCGCTCTTCCAGAATCTTGCGCCCTTCTTCGAAGATAAAATCGAGGGCTTTTAAGAGGATGGGAAGTTGAGTAGGGTCGATCATTAGACCTCCGAGCTTTTGTTAAGGTTAAGTATAGCATAGGCTAGTACGGAAGTACTACCGTCTATCAAATTCGTTAGTTTTTGCGTGTATGAAAAGGCTGGGCGTCTGATCTGGCTAAAATTCCACGGATAGGGTTGGTATCGTATATCCATCTCATATTATTGCGGGTATTTGAGAACAGAAAGGGAATCCATTCCCCATCGCATGCAGACATGCATCATTATGGCACAAAATGCTTGAAAATTGACAGGTTCGGGAGATTGTACATTATCAAAATGTCAAGAAGCGGCGAGTATTCCCTCATTGTTAAGAATCGAAAAGAGCCAGTGGTTGGACTGGCTCTTTTGGCGCGCTCTCACTCGATTTATTCCCTGATGATTCCAACGCCTTTCTGGGCTTCCAGGAGGTTCTCATCCTCCGTTTCGTAGCCATTGGTCGCCAGTTGTTCCCAATCCTCGTTGTAATCCGCTTCCACGTCCATTTTCTTTGCCCGCTGGTTGATCATGCGCACGGTGCGCGCGAACTCCCGTTCGGTAGTCTCCCGCCTTCTTTTCGCCTCCCGGTCTTTCTCGTTCACCGGAGATGAATGTGTCATCAGGATCATATACACCGTTTGCTTGTAAAGCTCGGTCAGGTCTTCGCGCGACTCCGCCTTTTCCAGGGCTTCACGGATCTCCCGAAATGTACGTTTCAGGTCCGTTCGGTCGTGGATTTCATGGATCAGGGTATCTTTAGTCATGGCTTTCACTCCTTTTTGAAAAGGGGCAATCATTCTTCTACCATGATGCCGCCAGGAGCCCCGAAAAGCAATGGTGAACATCCCTATTTGGAGGGTAGGGGAACCCTGGTCCTTTTTATGCGGCTCCGTTGCCTGACGGTACACGAGCCTTTGTTCTGCATTTGCACTGGATCTCAAAAGAAAATTCCCTGTGTTTTGTCATATAATTTTCATGCTGAACACTCAAAGGTAGGAATTAGAGACGCATGGCAAAAGTTTTTATCAGCTATTCGCGACAGGATCTCAATTTTGTGCAGGGGTTTGCGCAAACCCTGATGTCGAACGGAGTCGACGTATGGTGGGATTTGTCGTCCCTTCAGGGAGGGGATAACTGGACGAATGAAATTCCGCAGGC
>JAICQC010000498.1 GCA_025938055.1 Anaerolineales bacterium
GCAATTGTAACGGGTTAAGGGATGATGTCAATCTTTTTAGAGGGGAATTTTTTAATGAATTTATCAGGATTGTAAAACAATTTTGCGTGATTCCCCGCGATGTGTTTGCGAGTCATGTCGTTACGATGAGCACAGGCGCACACTTGCCCCGGGCGCAAGTGTGCGCCTGCGGCTCGCAATTACATGAACCCTTATTTGTTTTCCCCTTCGGTATCCGCGCTCTGGGCAGAGATGCGCTGCGCAAAGAAAATGGGCAGGAACGTTAAGAGGATGACAAACGTTGCCACAACGTTTGTTACAGGCCGATCGCGCGGACGGGTGAGCTGCGAGAAGATCCAAATAGGTAGTGTGGTTTGTTGACCCGCGGTAAAGGTCGTCACGATGACTTCATCGAAGGAAAGCGCAAATGCCAACATCCCTCCTGCAAGGAGAGCGGTGGCGATATTCGGAAAGACCACGTAGCGAAACGTTTGAAACGAATTCGCACCCAGGTCCATTGACGCTTCGATCTGTGATCCCTGCATGCGGCGGAAGCGCGCCAGGACATTGTTATAAACAACGACCACGCAGAAGGTGGCGTGACCGATCACAATCGTCCAGTAGGAAAACGGGATATCTGCCCCGCCGATCGCCGTGCGCAACGCGATCCCTGTCACAATCCCAGGGAGTGCGATGGGTAACACCAGTAAAAACGAAACCGCTTCCCTGCCGAAGAATTTACTGCGGTAGACCGCGGCAGCCGCCAGTGTGCCAAGGATGAGAGCAACCAGGGTCGCAACCGCCGCCACCTGCAGGGAGAGAATCAGCGCACTCCACAGGTCCGGGCGGCGAAGCGCCACGCCAAACCATTGAAAGGTAATCCCCGGCAGTGGAAACGAATAGGTGGTTTCATCAGGCGTCAGCGTGTACAGAAAAATGATCAGGATAGGTACATGCAAAAACAGCAGCGCCGCGATCGCGGCGAGCTTCAATCCCCAGGATGCGTTTCGTCTGGAATCTGTTTTAGATGGCATCGAACGCTCCCAGCCTGCGGGCAAGCAGCAGATAAACGATCATAATAATGACGGGACCCATAGTCATGGCGGCTGCCAGCGGGATATTGCCCGCCGTCCCTTGATAAGAGTACACAGCCTGCCCAATAAAGAATTTAGAATTGCCAAGTGAAAGCGGCACAATGAAATCCCCCAGCGTAAGTGAAAACGTAAAAATGGAACCTGCCACCACACCCGGAAATGCCAGTGGCAGGATGACCGTCCGGAAGGTTTGCGCCGGACGCGCGCCCAGATCGCCGGATGCTTCCAGGAGGGAATCGGGAACGCGCTCCAGAGCGGTTTGGATTGGGATGATCATGTAGGGCAACCAGATATAGGCAAACACAATGAACATGCCGATGGGGGAAAGCGCGAGCGAGGAACCGCCAATGCTCTCAAAGCTGAGCAGCCAGTTGATGGCGCCGTCCAGCCCCAGAAGATTAATAAACCAGGATAGTATCCCCTCTTTCGCCAGGATCAATTTCCAGGCATACACACGCACCAGGTAGCTCGACCACAGCGGAATCGTCACGGCGATGATGAGCCAGGTCTTCAGGCGCGGCGAGGCGAATTTGGCAATGTAATAGGCGAGAGGAAAAGCGATTAAAGCATCAGCCACCGTGACAGCTGCCGCCATGATCGCGGTCCGGGAGAAGATTTCGAGATGGGCGGGTTCGAAGAGTTGTGCATACGTCCGCAGCGTGAACTCGCGCACAATCAGCCCGGTAAATTCCTCCAGATAATAAAAGCTATTAATCAGCAGAGTAAATAACGACCCAAGATAGACCACTGCCATGTAGATCAGTGGCGGACCCAGTAAAAGGGCTAACACAATCCGGGGATGTTGATAAAGATATGTAGATGCACGACCTAACATCTTTAACCTCCCACGCGGTTGATGTGGTCTTTGTGCCAGTGCAGGCGCACCCTTTGTCCTTTGGCAGCAAGCACATCCATAGAGGTGGTTTTCAGGTTTTGTTCCACAACAACCAGGTCCACTCCTCCTTCGATCTCAACCAGGTAGCGTGTGAACAATCCCAGGTATATAACATCCCGCACGACGCCATCGATACAGAGCATGTCATTCCCCGGTTCGCGATTCGCCGCATCGAGGTGGATCTTTTCAGGGCGGATGGAAAACATCTCGGGAGAGCCTGTAATCCGTTGGGCGATCTCCCCGCTGACGAGATTCGACGTGCCTACAAACCCTGCCACGAACGCGGATGCAGGGTGTTCATAAATCTCCGAAGGTGTGCCCACCTGTTGGATCTTGCCCTCATTGAAGACGGCGATTCGGTCGCTCATCGTCAGCGCTTCCTCCTGATCGTGGGTCACAAAAATGAAGGTGATTCCCACTCGTTTCTGGATCGACTTAAGCTCCACCTGCATCTGCTGGCGCAGCTTGAGATCCAGTGCGCCGAGTGGCTCATCGAGGAGAAGCACCTTGGGATGGTTGATCAAGGCCCGAGCGAGGGCAACGCGCTGGCGTTGTCCTCCTGAAAGCTGTGAAGGTTTGCGATGTCCAAAGCCGGGCAGACGTACAAGGTCCAGCATCTCATCCACCCGCTGGCGGCGCTCCTTTTGAGGCACCCCCTTGACCATCAGCCCATAGGCAATATTGTCTGCAATGGTCATGTGAGGAAACAAGGCGTAGTCCTGGAAGACTGTATTGACATCCCGTTCATAGGGTGGCAAGCCCGAAACGTCCGTCCCGTACAGGTAAATCTTTCCCGCGGTGGGACGGTCGAAGCCGGCGATCATACGCAGGCAGGTCGTCTTTCCGGAGCCGGAGGGACCCAGCATAGAAAAAAATTCGCCATCCAGAATTTCGAGATTGGCTTCGTCTACTGCCTTGACCTCACCAAAATGGCGGCTGACGTTATCGAAGCGCACTGCAGGAATGGAGGGATTGGTCATGTCGAGGAAATCTCATTTCAAAGTGACATCGGGCGGGCTTGTCCCCGCCCGATGTCGTACGTGATTTCGGGATTAGCGGCCGCCGATCACCGCAACGTAATTTGTGACCCATTCATGGTAGGGAACACATTCTGTGTTGGCATCTGTATCGCCACAATCGGCGCTGGGCGTGCGCCACCATACAATCTGGTCGAAGTTATCCAGCCCATTGTTCTTGCAGCCATCTGGTCCAAGCAATTCGTTGCCTTCGCAAGCATCCAGGCGAACC
>JAICQC010000366.1 GCA_025938055.1 Anaerolineales bacterium
ACAATCGAGGTCAGGATACTGCCGGCAACACCCATGAGCGCCCCGTAGATCATTATCGTTAAATCACGGTCCATACTATGGCACTCCTTGCAAAGGTACTCTCAAGATGCAGTGACCGTCCCACCTCGTCCGTAAAAACTGGCTGATTCTAACATGCGGCGCCCCGTCACTCCGCCCCTTCCGGGAACAGCACAGACCATGCCTCCTCAGCGCCGGCGAGCAGACCCAGACCCTGTCGTGCCGGTCTTGTGCATGGTTCCGCATCAAACTCGTTTGCCACTGTCTGCGCGGCAGGCGAGAAGTAGGCGATCATCTCGCAGTGCAATCTACCCTCTGACTCAAGACGTGTGAACACGGCCATTTCAGACGGCTCCCCCGCCCGCACATGCACGGCATGAAAATATGCATCGAGCTCATCAAGGGTCCCATCGGTCAGCGTTGGATCGCCGAGGTTCCTTGAATACCAAGTGTCCATTCGAATTTCAACTCCTCATCACGCTGTACTTTGCCGGAAAGCCAGATATAGATCTTCAACTTTCTTTCTTGCCCAGGGAGTGCCTCTCAAAAACTTCAGGGAGGACTTAATACTGGGGTTATTTGTAAAGCATCTGACTGGGATTCTCTTTGCCAGCTCCTCCCAGCCGTATTGTTCCACCAGGTGAGTTACGATCGTTTCCAGTGTGATCCCGTGCAACGGATCCTTTGGATGTTCATTCGTCATAGAAATCCTCTTCACCGGGAATGATGGGGCTCGGAGACTCAGGGTTGAGCGGGTGCACCCATACACCGTTCTCATTCATCATGACAGCAACATGATGTGGCTTCGGCAGGGACTCGAACTTCTGACCATCCATGAAATCCAGGATCAATTGATGAGGCGGCTTTTCTGTCTTGAAACTCTTCTGCACTCGGATAAGGAAATATTTGGCGCTTTCTCTCGAGACCTGGAAGCGCCTAGAGATCATCTCGAACGGTTTGGGGTTGTGCATGTCTTTATGTCGGACCGGAATTGTACACCACACAATATCCTCACTGGCGTGGTCTATTCAATTGCTTCCAGGCCTGCTCGTCACACTTCAGGCTCTCCGTCTACGATCACAGAGTCGCCCGCTGGCAGGTTCTCGGCATATTCCAGCGCAGATGAGATTGGGTCCATGATGCGGAAGTACTCGGTGAAACCCACCAGTTCCAGCGCCTCGTGAATATGCTCGGGCACTTGCGTCAACACCACTTCGCCGTGGTCATGGCGCTTGCTGTTCCGCTGGGAATCTCCCAGGGCGCGGAAGCCCGCACTGGACATATACTCCAACTGGCTCATATCCACCACAATTCTATATTTGCCGCGCTGGTGCGCATCGGTCAGCGCCTGTGACAGCTGTGACGCGACGATCGTGTCCACTCGACCCTTGACCGTGATGAGTTCGCTGTTCTTGAATTCCTGGACTGTGATCTCCATGGGGCATCCTCCTAACCTGTAAACTGGCTCAGGGACCAATGCTCTAAATGTTACTACAACTTCCCTGGAAACACTCTCCCCATTGCGTACTGCTGTTCGCCAGGAAGTTTATAGTTCAGCTTAAATCCATTCATCTCGACCAAAGCAAGGTAAAATAGATGGTAACCCTCTTGCAACCGAAAAACCAGCCAACATAAAGAAAATCAGCAGACGACCATTGAGATCAAGATCATTATGGCTGTGCAGTTGAATTCAAGCCTCCAGGCGTCCTTTGGAAAAATATCCCGGGCAGCAAGCATTGCGGTTTTTGCGCTCGGCTGTACTGTGCTGGCTGGATGGCAGTTCGAGATCCCGGCGCTGAAAACCGGTTTTCTCGGCATGGAAACGATGAAAGCCAATACCGCGCTGGGGTTCATTTTATGCGGCATTGCGCTGTGGTCACTGAAGGACCAGCGCGCCAGCAGATCGCTGCGTATCATTGGAACTGCATCCGCTGTACTGGCAGTTTTGATCGCAGCCCTGACGCTTGGGGAATATTCGTTAAACCGTGATTTCGGCATTGATCAACTTTTGTTTCAAGATCGCTTTGCAACATCGAAAACAGCTTTTCCGGGTCGTATGTCCCCTGCCAGCGCGCTCAATCTTTTTTTCCTTGGTTTGGCGGTGCTCCTGATAGACAACCGCTGGAGGAACTGGCTCAGCGAGGCATTGACGGTCACCACACTCATCAGCGCTGGCGTGGTAGTCATTGGATATCTCTACAACGTTTCCTCTTTCTATCAGATCGACGTATATGCGTCGATGGGGCTGCACACCGCCCTGGCATTTATATTGTTATCTGTGGGAGTCATCCTGGCGCGACCTGAATATGAACTGGTCCATATCTTTACCAATGAGGGTCCGGCGGGCATTCTGGCGCGCCGCCTGTTACCAGCCGCGGTCGCCATCCCCATTACCCTCGGCTGGCTGGAATTGTACGGGCAGAACAGGGGTTTATATGATTCCGCCCTTGGGACGGCGGTCTATGCCTTGTCCAACGTCATCGTTTTTTCCGCGCTGATCTGGCTGAATGCCCGTGTGCTCTACCGGGTGGAAGCTGAGCGCGGACGCGCCGAGGAGGCACTAAACGTCAGCGAGTCCAGATTCAAAGCTCTGTTCGAGACAATGAGCGAAGGATTCTCATTTAATGAAATCATTTGCGACGAGGCAGGCAAACCGCGCGACATCCGCTACCTGGAGGTCAACCCGGCGTTCGAGCATCTCACAGGGCTCAAGGCTGCGGACATCCTCGGACGGACTACCCTCGAACTGTTCCCGGACACCGAACCGGCGTGGGTCGAACGCTACGGGAAGGTGGCGCTCACGGGCGAGTCGGTGCACTTTGATGCACCGTTCGGGCCGCTCGGACGATGGTTCGAGATCCACGCCTACCAGACGGAACCGGGTCAATTCGCCGCGGTGTTCTTCGACATCAGCGAGCGCAAGCAGGCGAAGGAAAAGATTCAGAAATTGAACGAGGAGCTGGAAGAGCGCGTCGCACAACGCACGGTTCAACTGGAATCCGCCAATAGGGAATTGGAAGCTTTCTCCTATTCGGTCTCACACGATCTGCGCGCGCCTCTGCGCAGCATTGACGGGTTCAGCCAGGCGATTTTGGAGGACTATAACGAGTTGCTTCCCCAGGAAGGCCGTAACTTCCTTGAGCGCATCCGCAGCGCCGCGCAGCGCATGGGGATATTAATTGACGACATGTTGAACCTTTCCAGAGTGACACGCGTCTCCATGAAATCGGTTCCTGTCGACCTGAGTACGCTTGCAAAGGAGATTGCCCAGGAGCTTCAGAGAAGCCATCCCGAACACCGCGTAGGGCTGACCATTGCAGAAAATCTACAGGCAAAAGGTGACCCCAATCTTCTCAATATCGTCCTGGAAAACCTGATCAGTAACGCCTGGAAGTTTACATCAGGGAGGGAGCAGGCAGAGGTCGAGGTTGGAGCGAAGGTTGAAAACAACGAGACCATCTTTTTCGTACGCGATAATGGTGCGGGCTTCGATATGACCTATGCAAATAAGTTGTTTGGGGCATTCCAGCGCCTGCATGCCATAACGGAATTCCCGGGGACCGGCGTCGGCCTGGCTACGGTACAGCGGATCATTGACCGGCACGGTGGGCGCGTCTGGGCGCAGGGCGCCGTAGGCGAAGGAGCGACGTTCTTCTTTACCTTGCCTGCACTGGAACGCAGCGAGCCTGAAACCCCACCCAAAGAAGTAGATTCCCTTGCCAGGCGGGCGAAGGAAATTATCTGATCCAGAGGCATCCATGTCAATCCAGTCTACACTGCTCTTCAGCACATTCTTCGCCGTGGTTTCCGCCGCTATCTATGGATATGTGGGCTGGCGCTTGGGAAAGCGCGTGATCCCTTCTTCAGACGCCCGTCTGGCATGGATGGCATTCACGATATGGTGGTATGGACTGGCAGCCACAACATTGATCGGCGCTGTCCAGAACCTGTTTGGTGCTCTAGGCCTGACAAGCCTCCCGCTCTTCATCACAGCGGGTTATATCAACGTTCTAGCATCCTCCATCGCACTTTGTGGGCTGGTCTATTACCTGACCTACCTGTTCACGGGGAGTAGACGATCGCTCCTGCCTCTGGTTGTATTCTATTTCATCTTCTACGTGCTGGTGGTGTATTACACAGCCGCCAGCATCCCCGAGGCAGTGGAGGTGGGTCGCTGGAGCACAAGCCTGACCTTTCAGACGGACCTGCCGAGTCCTGTCTTTGCCCTCATCGCAGTGATGCTTCTCTTGCCGCAGATTCTTGGCGGCATTGCCTACTTCACGCTGTACTTCCGGGTGCCAGAGAAAACCCAAAAATATCGCATTCTGCTGGTGTCCTGGAGCATCATCATCTGGTTCGTCAGCCCCTCTCTCGCTTTTTTCGGGAACGTAACGCAACATGATTGGTGGCAGCTTACCAGCCGATTCATCGGACTGGCTGCCGCGTTGACCATCCTCATGGCATATCTGCCCCCACCCTGGATAAAACAGCGTTATGGAATCCTTTCTTTGAGTGATGAGAGCCAGCAGGCGTAAAAAGCTGTTCCGCACAACCCTGGCTGGCATTGTCGAGTCGCCCCTCCTGGGATATGATCTCCCACGTGACCGACACCAACTCTCCGGGCAATACTCTCTGTAAGTCTTGCGGGCTGTGCTGCACCGGGCACCTGTTCGTCTGGGCGAAGCTGCGCTCTGCCGAAATGGACTCCGCCCAGGCGCTGGGGCTGAACGTCTTCCGCTCTCATCCGAGCCAGCGCGGCTTTAGCCAGCCTTGCCCTCTCTGGCAGGGACAATGCACGGTCTACACCTCCCCACAC
>JAICQC010000142.1 GCA_025938055.1 Anaerolineales bacterium
CATAGAAATAGGCGCTCATGACGGTCAGGACAAACAAGCCGCGCCAATTGCAGATACTTTTATTCTTTTGGAGGGTGAGTGCATGTAGCATGCCCGCAATTTTACATCTTCTGTTGTTTCCAGGGCCGGCGAGGTTTGAGCTTAAAAAATGACTGTCACATTACTTTCTTTTTGTTATTTCGCGGCAAGAGAAATCCAGTTGATCAGCTCTCAATTCCCTGTGCTGCCGCCCACTCCGGCGGATTTTCTCTCCAGATATACAGGTAATAATAAATTGGCATAGCGACGAACGGCAGGAAGATGTGACCCAGTCCCAGCACGATCCTCATCGCATCACTTGCCTTTGTGTTCTTGATGGTATGGACCAGATAAAAGACGAGCAAGCCCACCTCAAGTAAGAGACTGCACAGATGGACAGGAAGCATCATATCCAGAGAGAGAATCTGCCTGAGCAGTTGACGAAGGTTCGAGATCGACTCACCGCCCTGCATGAGAGCAACAAATACAACCCCGACGAGAATAAGTATCCCGATGAGTGTAAGGAGCAGGTAGATCGCATACCAAACCGTCATGATCCCAATCAGAATTCTAACTGGCTTACTTATGGTCATTGTTGCACCTTGGAGGGATAGGCATGAACGCCGGTTCGTTATCCTAACGAAAGTGAAAACACTTTAGACGAGCATTTATGACAATTGTCACTGTTGTGTTCTCAGGCGCTGTGTAGAATAAGACTACTCATGTCCCATTTATCAAGTAGACCGATTCAAAGTAAACGGAGAACACCATGAAACAATTTTTTGCGATCCTATCCTTACTCGTCCTGCCTCTGCGGCTTCGCTCTGTACGACTGCCGGTGGACTCGCTTCGGTCACGGCGACTTCCCTATCGTTAATTTACAGCCCCAGCCATTTGCCCGCTTCGCGTGCCAGATTCCCTGCAGGTCCCTGGCGCGCGGTGCAGCGCGGCAGGGATTCCAGGAACAGCCGCCCGTATTGTTTGGTCAGCACCCGGCGGTCTAAAATGGCGACCACACCTCTATCGGAGGCGGTGCGGATCAGGCGCCCAAAGCCCTGCCGGAATTTCAGGATGGCTTCAGGCAAATAATACTGCTGGAAGGAATCTTCGTACGTCTCCGAGCGCGCCGCAATCAGCGGATCTGTGGGGACATCAAAGGGCAGTTTCGTCAGCACCACAATGGATAACGCCGCACCGGGCACGTCCACGCCCTCCCAGAAGGAGCGCGTGCCAAGTAGCACGGCGCGGTCGGTTGCTTTGAACGATTCGAGCAGCGCGTTCGGCGAGGCGCCATCCCCCTGTTCATACACGTAAATATCTTCACGAGCCAACGGACCCGTAATGTTCTGGGCAGTCTTCTTCAACGCAGCATAGGATGTGAATAACACGAGCATCCGACCGCCTGTGGCTTTGGCAGTGGCGACAAGCGCGCGGTCCAGAGATTGTTGGTAACCGTTGACGTTCGGCTCGGGAATATCGTTCGCAATGTAGAGCAGGGCAGCACTTTCATAATCATAGGGCGAGCCGACCTGCATCTCGTCGGCTTCATCCGCGCCGAGGGTGTTGCGCAGATACTGGAATTCGCCATGCGTGGTCAGCGTGGCGGAGGTCAGGATGACGGAACTCTTTTCATGCCACAGGTATTTTTCGACCAGCGACGCAACGCTCAGTGGCGCGGCGTTCAATGAAAGCCGGTTCCCGTTTGGCTGGACCTCGATCCAGTAGACCATGCCCGTATTGGGTTTGCCGATCATCCCGCTGATGTTCGACTCAGCTTCGGTGATGCGGCGCGCGACATTGCCGATATCTGCCATGAGGTCTTCGAGATTCTCGTACCCCTCTGCATACAATTCTCCGGCGGCTTGATGAATCTCTGAGAGTGAGATCAGCAGCATGCGCAGTGTTTCGCCGATAGTATCCCAGGCGATTTCCACCTCGTCCCATCCGGGTAGCGTGCGGGTGGCAGGCAGGACACGCATCTGCCAGTTGTAATTACTTTGCGCCTGCCCCTCACGCTGCAGGCGCGCGAACTGACCGACGATGTTGAAAAACTCGCGGTTCATCTGCTCGATGCGGAACGCCATGTCGGTGGCGCGATTGACCCTTTGCTGGAGCAAGCCGAAGTCCGATGGACGCAGCGCCTCCTGCGTCTCTGTGAGCAAACGCCCGAGCACACCCGCATTGGCGGAGCCAACTTCCTTCATCATGCGTTCCAGGTCGTATTGATTAAGTTTGAAGGAAAGCGCATTCGTGGTCGCGGTTTCGAGATGGTGACCTTCATCGATAATGAGGTGTGAATATTCGGGCAGGACCTTGCTTCCCGTGGCGACATCCGACAATAGCAGCGCGTGGTTGACCACCAGCACATGCGCCGATTGCGACATGGTCTTGGCGCGATGGAACGGGCACGCGCCGCCCGTGCGCTTGATGCATGTATCTGCCGTGCACGCGTCATCCTCTGCGGAGACGCGCACCCACACCTCCCGTTCGGCGGGACCGGTGAGGTTCAATTCGCTGCGGTCGCCGCTTTGATTGTTCAATTGCCAGACCATCACCTTGGCAAGCACGCGCATCTCATCCGTAGTGCGCGGACCGTAGTGGCGAAGGTTCTCCAGACGGCGCGGGCAAAGATAATTGGAACGTCCCTTCAACACCGCAAAACGAAAATCCAGGTCGAGCGCCTGGCTGAGGTTGGGGAGGTCGCGTTGGATAAGCTGGTCCTGCAGGTTGATGGTGTTCGTGGAGACGACCACCCGCGTGTTGTTCTGCAGCGCGAACAGCGCGGCAGGCACCAAATAAGCGAAGGACTTTCCCACGCCCGTTCCTGCCTCGACCATTAAGTGGCTTCCGTAGGAAAGTGCATTCGAAACAGCCCTGAGCATGTCCACCTGTTCGGGACGCTGCTCAAAGGAATTGAAAAACCGTGAGAACGGTCCGCCATACTCAAGGGCAGAGGCGACCTCCTCGGCATCCAGAGGAATCGGTTGTTCGGGATTGGTGAGGGGCGGATATTTTGTCTCATCGAACCATACCTGCGCGCCCGTGCTCGCAGATTTCTTCCCGACCTTCTTCGCCTGGATTCCTTCCTTTGCCCGGTTGCGCAACACCTCCTGGAAGAACCCGCTTGCATCCCACTCAAGCGGCTCGCTCAGGCGGACAATTTCCGCGACCACTTCGAGCGGCAGTTCGCGCGCGATCTCAAAGAGACGGTTGAAGGCTGCCATCGTGACTCGGGCATCGTCGAGGGCGCGGTGTGTAGCCGGCAATAAAATCCCCAATTGTTTTCCCAGCGCGCCGAGGTTGTAACGGCTGGCAGTTGGCATCAGCACAGACGCCAGTTCATACGTATCGATGACTTCGTTGTATTGAAAAAGCCCGGCGCGCTGCAGGAAGCCCAGGTCAAAACGGATGTTATGCCCAATGATCGGCGCGTCGCCGACAAATGCTTTCAGGTCAGCCGCGACATCATGGAAGCGCGGCGCGTTGCGCACCTCCACATCGCTGATGCCGGTCAGCCCTGAAATAAATTCGGGGATATGCCTGTTGGGATTGATGAGCGACGACCACTCGTCTTCCACGCGCCGGCCCTTGAACCTGACCGCCCCGATCTCGATAATGGCATCGCGTTCTTCACTCAGTCCTGTCGTCTCTATGTCAATGGCAACGATAGATTGCATAATACATATACTTCGTTGAGCATTCAGGCGAACCTTGCATACTCAAAGCAATTCTCTTTTCAAATGGGATATGTGATCTACTTGCAAAAGTAGAACAAGTGTATCATGGATTAAAAACCGTGTGAGAGGAGGAGACGAGCATAGTTCCGCGCCTTCGCAGCCGTGGTATCTATTCGAATACCGCCTTCAGCCTGTTGATTGCCTCAGCCGGGAATTTCTTTTCCTTTGCCTTCTGCCGCATGAAATCCTTGACCTGCTTTAATTTCATCACAGGCACAGGCGAATCCGGTGCATCTATCTCCACCTCGTCACGAGTAAACACTATCACTGCGTTGATCTCCGGGATCTCGGATTCATCCATGTGTTTCAGCAGGTGTTTCTTCAGCGATCTGATTTCATTCTCGAGCTCGATTTCCGGTCGCCCCAACCCTTCCTGCCCGAAGATCCGCATATAGCCTTGCAGGAAACCGCCGCCGCTCATACGCCAGCGATTGTTCTTGAAGGTCACCTGCCCGCGCTGATGATAGGGCATGACCACCCAGACGCCCGCCGGACCGACCAGCAGATGAGAAACGGGCGTTGTGTAGTGATAGATGACGAACTCGTTTTGTAACCCTTTTAGACCTGCGTCCAGTTTTTCGTCCGGGCGCGGCGAACGCCCAAACTTGTTACCCAGATACATGCCGAGCTGCGTCAGTGTGAAGCCAAGCAGGAGGGCGATCAGGGAATAAGCAAAGAGTTCCGGCCGTATGAACGAAACGTACATGCCGATGCCAAGCACTGCGAGCGCGGCGAGGCTTACCCAGCCACCGAGCTTTCCGTTGCGCTTGATTAGTTTTTCGTTTTTAATGATTTTCATGTTGATTCCTATCGCCCTGAGCGGAACGAGGGGTAACGAGTGTAGACGAAGGGCAACTTTTCAAAGGCCGCTTCGACTACGTGCTACGCACTCCGCTCAGCGCGATGTATTCTTTATTTCTTCAAACTTTCCTCGATCGCGGATTTCAGCGCGTCGAGCACTTTCGCTTCCGCGGCTCCCTTTGCAACGCGGATTGCGCTTTTGATGGCGTGGGCATCCGAGCGGCCGTGACCAATAAATACGAGCCCATTCACGCCGAGCAAAGGCGCCGCGCCTTCCTCAGAAGGATCGAGCATTTTTCGGATGGAGCCGAGAGCGGGCCTCACAAGCGCGCCGCCGATCTTCGTCGGCAGGTTGCCGCCTTTGATGGTCTCGCGGATCTTCTCGATCAATAATTTCGCTACAGCCTCGGTGGACTTCAGGAAGACGTTGCCTGTAAACCCATCCGTGACCGCCACATCCACATAACCGTTGAAGATTTCCTTTCCCTCCACGTTCCCGACGAAATTGATCTTTGCGTTGTCAAGGAGTGGATAGGCTTCCTTGACCAGTTCACTGCCTTTCCCCGCCTCCTCACCGTTCGAGATCAGACCCACCCTGGGATTCCGTACCCCGCGCACTCGTTCGGCGTAGACGCTCCCCATGATCGCAAACTGCAGCAGATTCTCCGGTTTGCAATCGGGGTTCGCACCGATGTCGACGACGTTACAAATTCCGGTTGCCGTTGGGAAGGGACCCGCCAGGGCGGGGCGATCCACGCCGCGGATGCGACCGAGCCTGAACAGCGACGTGACCATTGCCGCGCCGGTGTTGCCCGCCGTGACGAAGGCGTCTGCTTCCCCGCTCTTGACCAAATCCAGCCCGACGGCCATCGAGTTCTGCGCTTCCTTGTGGCGCGCTTTCATCACAAGGTCCTCACCTTTGTCATGCATCGTCAGCATTTCCGGCGCGTTGACCACGCGGATGGGCAGGTTTTTCCCGCCAGCAGAATCAAGAATCGGCTGGATCTTCGATGCATCCCCAGTAAGAATGATCTCCACCCCGTATTCCCGCGCCGCCATGATGGCGCCCTCCACATCTGGGTTTGGATAGTTGTCGCTCCCCATCGCATCCACAACAATTTTCGTCATCATATCTCCTGAAAGGTAGCAACGACTTTACCCACAGGGCGCTTCGCAGAGTCGTTGCTACGGTTTTGCTTGACAAGCAAGGCAAGCCGATTATAATACGCCGTGCCTAAGCGCTGGTGCTGGAACTGGCAGACAGGCATGGTTGAGGGCCATGTGCCGAAAGGCGTGGAGGTTCAAGTCCTCTCCAGCGCATCAAGAGCAGAGAAAATCCCCGAAAGCTCGGGGATTTTTGTTTCCATAACTCAGACCTTAAAGGTTTTGCTTTTGAACGTAGAGTATAAATTTTGCGAGGAACCATTATTGAACGATTGTTTGGTTGCGCAAGAAACCTTTAGGGTCTTTTACGGAATGATCAAACTGCAACAGGTCACCGCGCCTTCGGCTTTTGCCAGCTCAGAGATATCCACAGGGACGACATGGAAACCTCTCTCCTGCAGTTTTGCGCGGGTTCTGGGGAATGCCGCAGGGAAGATGATGGATTCAGCGATGGACAGACAGTTGGCTGCAAGCGGCTCGGATGGATCGACCTCGATCAGCTCGTAGCCCGTGAAATGCTGTGCATCCACCCAATCCTTGTTGATGAGAAGTGTTTTGTCATCCACGCGTGTCACGGTGCTTTTCAGGTGCAGGCAATCATGCAATTCCACACCGGTAACTGTATATCCATATTCACAAAGCAGTTCGTTCAATTGATCGATGGCTTTCTGGTTGCTGCGTGTGGATAGCCCCACATATATCTTCTTCCCCAGCACGAGGACATCCCCGCCATCAACAGTACCCGGTTCACGTACGTGAACCAGACTGATGTAGGGAGATAACGCCGGGATGATGGATTCCGTTTCAGTCTTGCGCGAATCTGCCCCGGGCCGAGTGATAACCGCCACCTCTGACAGAATGAACGCTGTATCTTCCACAAAGACGGAATCCGGTAGATCAGGTTCCTCGGGAAGTTCGATCACATTGCATCCCAGTCGTTCGAGCGTCTTTATATACTCGCGGTGTTGGGCACGCGCAACGTCAAGATCGATCGGCGTGCGCTCGATGTGAGTAAGCTCACACTCGGCAAAGCGCGGACTCACCTGGCGGGTGATGGCTGTGAGTCTCATCGCCTAATTGCCGCCGGTGCGATACCGGTCGATCAGGGTTTTTGTACGCGGGTCGCTGGGCGCGCTGAATAAGGTGGCTGGTTTGGAGTCTTCGATAACCTCTCCCTCCGCCATGACCAAGACGCGATCCGCCACCTCACGCGCGAATCCCATTTCGTGGGTGACGACCAGCATCGTCATACCAGCCTTCGCCACTTTCTTCATGACATTCAATACTTCGCCAATCAATTCCGGGTCCAGCGCGGATGTGGGCTCATCGAAGAGCATGACCTTGGGTTCCATGGTCAGGGCGCGGGCGATGGCGACGCGCTGCTTTTGCCCACCCGAGAGACGATTGGGGTATTCATCCTTTTTGAACAATAAGCCGACGCTGTCGAGATTCTCTTCTGCCAGAGCGATTGCCCGGGCACGATCCATGCCTTTGACGGTTACTGGACCTTCGATGACATTTTCCAAAACGCTCATGTGAGGGAAAAGGTTGAATTCCTGAAAGACCATGCCTGTTTTCAGGCGCACGTCATGAACAAGCTGGCGGCGTTCTTTTCCTTTTACGTCCGCCTCCACCTTTAAGCCATCCACCTCAATCGTGCCAAAAGAGGGCTCTTCGAGAAAGTTGATGCAGCGCAGTAAAGTGCTCTTGCCGGAACCGCTTCGCCCGATGATACATACTACCTCACGTGGCGCCACATCCACCGAGATTTGCTTGAGGACATGCAAATGCCCGAAGTACTTGTCGAGGTTTGATATTCGTACGATCGGTGCCACCTCAGCGATCTCCCTTCGCCAGGCGCGTCTCGATAATGCCTTGCACGTAGGTGAGAATAATCGTCATCATCCAATAAAAGAGGGCAGCGATGATCAGCGCCTCCAGATTGTTGAATTGAGCTCGTCCAACTCTTGTGGCACGCCACATGACCTCATGCACAAATCCGGTTGCAGAAACAAGAGCCGAGTCCTTGGTCATGGCGATGAAGTCATTGCCAATGGGGGGAATGGCAAAGCGCAATGCCTGCGGAAGCACCACGCGCTTCATCGTTTGCCAGGGGGTCATCCCCAGTGCAATGGCTGCCTCACGCTGACCTTTCCCTACAGAGGCTAACCCGGCGCGGAAAATCTCACTCATGTACGCGCCATAGTTGAGCCCCAGTGCCAGCACCCCGGCAAAAAGCCCGGAGAGCACAATGCCCAGTTGAGGGAGAGCAAGGAAGAAGAAAAAGATCTGCAAATAAAGGGGCGTGCCGCGGATCAATGAAACATAAAACGTACTGATTGCATAGAGAGGGGGAATGGTAGAGAGGCGTCCCAGGGCTGCCAATAGAGCCAGAACGGTAGCCAATGTGATGGAGAGAAGGGAAACAAGAAGAGTTTGTGGGATCCCCTCGGCGATAAAGCCGATGTTGTTTCGAATAAATTCATAATCCAGGCTGATGGTACTTATACCAAGAAAGCTTTGCCCACTGAACAGGTACAGGAGGATGAGCAACAGGATGCCCCATGATAAGCCAACATTCCTGCGGAAGCTGCGTGCCTGGCGCTGCTGCGCCTCATAAAGCAAATCAGCCTGTGATGGGGCTGGCCCAGGTACGCCTGCTGTTGTAGAGTCGGTGCTCATAGGGAATGCCTTCTATGGGGAATAAGGAAAAGCATGGAAGCGGATACTTCCGCTTCCATGCTTTATTTACAGCCGTCCTAGTTGGGGTCCTGGGTCAGATCCATCTCGAACCATTGATTCGAAAGCTCGGACAAGCGCCCGTCACTGTGCATAGCAGTGAAAAGTGCATCGACCTCCGCGCGCAGTGTGTCGGTGGGCAGGCTGGACGATCTATCGAAAGAGGCAGCCAGATCTTCGGAAAATACCGGGGAGCCTAGCTTTACCACCGGGAACCCTGCCGCAATATTGGCATCTACAACCGTCTCAGACGTGACATAGCCAACAAAATCTTCACGGCCAGCGGCAATTGCCTGGGCGCACTCCTGGTCTGTCTCAAGTGGGACAACCGTCACATTGGGAGCCTCGGCATAGATGGATGACTCAGGCAAGCCAAGTCCTTCCATGTCATGGTTGAGCCACTGCTCATAGGTAGTTGCAGACCCAACGCAAAGCGCCTGTCCTTCCAATCCCGCCAGATCCGTGATCCCCGAGTCGGCACGGACTGCGATGATAGCGGGGGTGTAATAATACGGCACACTGAAATCAAGGACTTGCTGGCGGGCAGTGTTGATCGTCATGGAACCGACGCTGACGTCCCATTTATCGGCCCAACTCCCGGCAGTGATCACGTCCCAGGCGGGGGTGGCAAAGCAGGTTTCGACTTCAAGATGGTCGCCGATCGCTTTTGCCACATCCACATCGAAGCCCTGCATTTCGGCGGTTGTCAGCGCGTCGGATGGGCACTGGGTATCTGACGGTCGCGTGCCTTCGGTGTTGAGGAACGACTGAGGCTCATAATTGGGATCGGTTGAAACCAGGATATAACCCCGCTGCTTGATGGCATCCAGCAGGTTATCTGCCTGCACAGCGTTACCGGCTCCACAGGCGGCGAGGACCAGGGATGCCAGGATGGCTACGACCAACACGATATACAGCTTCTTCATTAGTAATCTCCTCCGAATTATTTTGTGAAAGTGATCTTGTCTTCTGGTCATGAACGGATGCGGTATCGGGGCGGCACCACCTCCTCTCATAAAAACATATTATATTAAGCATAGACCATTTTGGGCAATTATGCAAGAGAGCCGAGAGATAATTGTGTTCAGGACCATACGTTTCAGCGAATGATCGTGCACGGCTCAAATTTTCAGGATGGTAAAATATGCCCCACATCACAGGAGGCGCGTGCATGGCAGCAATTTTCCCAAGTGAGGAATGGTTACAAGGTTTGGAACGGAGACTGAATTCCGACCCTCACTATAATGAGATCGCGAAAAACTGGGAAGGTGATTTGTTTTTTATCATCGAACCCGATGGCAACCTGAACGAGCGCCTCACGTTCTATCTGGACCTCTGGCATGGGCGCTGCCGAAACGTGGAATACCAGCCTGAGGCTGCTTCCCATCCCAACCCGGCATTCATCCTGTCTGCTTCCTATAAGGACATCACTTCCATCCTGACTGGAAAACTCAACCCAATGACTGCGATGATGACATCCAAGCTTAAAGTCAAAGGCAGCATGGGCTATATGATGCGTAACGTTCCCACAGTGCTGGATTTCGTCCGCGTGGCGCAGGAAGTGACGACGGAAATACTATAATCTGTCATTGCGAGCCCCGTGGGCGAAGCAATCTCACATTCGATACACAACGTTCTCAATGAAGATTATATTTCCAAGAGAAGATTGCTTCGGCGGAAAAGCCCGCCTCGCAATGACATCTAACGCCTATGCAACCCATCCTCAAAATAGACCTGAGTACCGGCAGGACCGAAGAATATCAAATCCCTGAACAATG
>JAICQC010000073.1 GCA_025938055.1 Anaerolineales bacterium
GGCGGCGAAAGCGCAGATGGAACCCGTTCGCCACGAGACCAAGCACCGGGTCGACCTAATGCGCGTCGACCCTTCGTTGACGCGCAGGGAAATGATCCAGATTCAACGAGTGGAGTTTTGTCTGCTGGAGCGTTGGGACAGATCAGAGAGCACCATTGAGCCGCTGCCCGAAGATGAGCTCTGGCCTGAAATCATGGTCAACAGTCTGCACTATGATACGCAGGAATTGTGGAATGAAAATCTTCGCCGGATTGAACTGTTGCTGCGCAAGGCATATCTGCATCGCCTGCGCATTG
The DNA here is from genome assembly GCA_025938055.1 of Anaerolineales bacterium. The sequence goes on from JAICQC010000073.1 coordinate 297, forward strand.
GCACCTCGGAAGCCGAAATCCTCAAGACCGTGAGCCAGTTATGGTGAACGAACGACGCTGGCTAACTCTCATTTTTGTTTTGTATTTTCTACTGGCAGTTGGTTACAGCGTGCTGATGCCGATCTGGGAGGCGCCCGATGAAGGCGCGCACTACCATGTATCATGGCATCTGATGCGCTATCATGAATATCCCACGCTTGCCGTCAACTATGAAGCGCACCAGCCGCGGGCATTTTACTATCTTGGCGCGTGGGTGCTTCAGGCTCTGGACAACATGAATCCTGAGTTCGCAAGCTATCACTTTCCAGAGGAATATAAATACAATATCCGCGTGCCTGAACGACGATTTGACTGGACCGATGAAAACTATCGCTTATTGTTGGGAGTGTATGTGCTGCGCTGGATCAATATACTCTTTGGCGGAGTTGCCTTATGGCTAAACTGGAAAACGTTCAAACAAGTCACGCCAGCCCAGCCCACTCTATCTCTTGCCGCGTTGGCTCTCGCGGCGCTGATGCCGCAATACCTGCACATCATGTCATCCGTCAATAATGACGCGCTTGGCGTACTCGCGGGCGCATTGCTTTTTTACCTGGCTGTCCGGTTTTTGATGGCGCCCACGGTCTTGTCCGCCATGCTTGTCGCTGTCCTGGCTATTCTATTGCCCTTATTCACCAAACTGACCGTCCTGCCCGTCAGCGCTGCTGTACTTGTTGTCTTCGCCTGGAAATGGTTTTTCGGATTCGCTCAAAGGCGATGGCTGTTATATTCAGGGTTGTTGGTTTTGCTGGGAGCAGGGATCTTGTATCTCTTATTTCCCGACATCGTTCAATTCGCGCTTAGCGAGATCCAGTGGCGTCTGTTCAGCTTCCGCAGGAACGCGTTGACAGCAGAGTATCTCCAAAGGATCACAAGTCAGCTTTTGTGGACCTACTGGGGAAAGGTCGGCTGGCTGGCGGTGGGACTGCCTTTCTGGAGCGTGGTCCTTCTGACCGGATTGGGCTTGATCGGAATGGCGCTCCAGGCGCGCAGGCTGATCGCTCTAAGAGCGAATCATCCAGAGCTTGGCCTTTGGCTAGTAACAGGGCTGATCGCCGTGTGTACGGTTCTGGCTGTGTTCCGAAACGGGTTAACTACGTTCGGCGCGCAGGGTCGTTTGTTATTTCCGGCCATCGGCGCATTATCGATTCTTATGGTCGTTGGATGGCACAACGCTCTATCCCCACAGGCTCAACGTGCTCTTCCTGCCCTCATCATCATATTGTTCGTATTAGGCAACCTATATATCTGGCTGACAGGCGTCCTGCCTATCTATTACCAGCCTTTCCTGGATTGAACAGCTTGCGAAAGAACATGGCAAACAAAAGTCCGAGCAGCGAGCCGGAAGCGACATCTCCCGGGTAATGATCTCCAAGGTAAATACGCGAAAACGCGACCAGACTCGCCAAGATGTATCTCAGGCGCCATCTGCGTACAAATTTATGGTTGAGCAGCCAGGCTCCGGCAAACGCGGAGGCGGAATGTCCCGAAGGGAAGGACCAAGTGCCGGGCTTTTTCCCGATGACGATTGCCTGAATGATCGTGATGAACGGGCGCCGCCGCCGGAAGTAGGATTTGATCGGAAACTCGACCAGCGCAGTTGTAATGGTGAGAGGCAAAGCGACCTCGCGGATCAGTTTTCGGATGCTGCCGCGGTTGCGCAGCGCCATCAGAGCCGCCGTAATGTACCAGACCATGCCGCCGTTAAAAGCCACAGTCAGGCCATAGAAAAACCTGTTCAGAAACCGCGTATGAGGTAAGTGATTGACGAACAGGAAGAGATTGGCGTCGAGCGCGTCCAGCGGCTTGAGCCGCCTGAGGACGGCTGCGCGCAGATATTCCCGCTGTTCCTCATTTTCGACAGCGAGAGCGCCTTGTTGCTCCGGGTTGAGGACCTCCTGCGCCGCTTCGGAAACCACCTCACGCTGATGCTTATCCGATGCTGCTATCACACGGGCGGTAGTATCCAGCACCTTTTCAGCCTTTTTGCCGTCCGGTGCGGTCTTTGCTGCTTTTTCCACTTGTCTGGCTGCAGAGGCGGGAGTTTCCGGTTTTGGTTGAGTCTGTTCTACCTCCTGGGTCGTCTGCTCCGCCGCGGCTGATTCGAGCTCATCGATCACCTCATCCGCTTTCTCTGGAGAATCGACGTCGGCAACTGCCTCCTCCAGCGCCCGGCGGATTGGTTTGGCTTGTTCCTTTTCCTCAGGCGTGGGCATTTCCCAGGGAGGTATGGGTGTGTCCCCAAGTTTCTGTTCGGGTGGAGTAGCCGGTTTCGACTTCTTGTTTTTCTCGCCTCGAGTACCCATAAGATTCATCTCTCACGTACAGTTTGTATTTAAGAAGAGGAACGACCCGGAACGATATTGTTACGCCATAAAGATTATTTATTTTCCCTTGCCAGCCTGATCGTCTCCCGAATCGCAGTCGCTAAAAAGAAATATAGTAAAAGCAATGCAAGTGCTGTAAGAAGCAGATCAGGTCAAAGCTGCTCAGGTGCAACCCCGCGACCACCAGTCCCCGCTGATCAAATTCAGGACGCTGGAGAAGCCATGTAAAGGACGAGTCAAAAACGATCAGCTGTCTGGTCGCTTCGAAATCACGACTGTAATGATAGAGGTCAAAGAGGGAATGAGCCGAAAAGCGAAAGACCTCACGCACGACCCGGGACAATGCGTCCCCCTCAAGAGTTTTTTCATTTGCGACGCACTGATTGGCGCGTACCGCCCGAACGACTTTTGAGTCCTTCTGGCGCGCGATTTGCACCGCGAGACTGTCTGCAACGCGGTACCCTACGCGCGGCGGTATGAGTTGAGCTAACAAGGAAACAAGGCGGAGACTGAGCAAGCTGTTAATGACTTGTTGAAGGTCAAAGGACATGCCTGCCCCACGGAAATAACACCTCAGATCAAAGCGATTTATTCGCAAACAAAATAAATGTTTGCCGAATCTTACCATGTAATTAAACTGGGTACGTTTTTATGAAACCCATTTTATTTGACGGCAATTCTTTTGTCTGACTGATCACCTGCAAGGGTGAAAAAAGCAACCGTTTGCCAACTACCCGCAGGGCGCCACCACCAACGCACGTGCGCCTTCCCTACATAGAGATTGTCATCAAGCTGCACCAACTCATCCAACACCTGACGGACGGTGAGCGCCGGATTTTCCTGCAGGTTGTAATCGATCTTCAACACTGTTCGATCAGCGTCGAACAGTCCCGGCGCGGCATACGTTCTGAAGGCAAAAGCTCGATACGTTTTGATACCGTCCTTGATGAAGCCGCGATATAGTGGATTAAAGAGGCGCGCCAGGAAATACGAATCTTTTGAGAAGATGTTATCGCCTCTCTGCTGTGCAGGCTGAAACGTCTTGCCAAGCCATGGCATCCAGGCGTTTGACAGCCATTGGAACAGTTGCGTTAAGCCGGGCGCGAGGTCGAGGGCGATCAGCTCTCCACGATAGGGTCCATCGAGCGGAGGGTCTGGCAATCTGCCCTGGCGAAAGAGGTCATTCAAGGCTGCCCATCCCTGGGCGCGTCTGGCTGTTAGGAGCGCCTGCGCAGATGGTACGTCAGCAGCAGAATCATGCGACCCCTTGGAATATTCATCGATTTGAACCATGGGTCCTGTCTTGTGATTCACTATTCAATCCTTCTTTATCTATAACGAACAAATCGCTCAACTGTTAATGGCTTCTTTCAAGGCTTTATATCCCAAATACAAGGCTTCCTCTTCCTGAACCAGTAGGGGGCTTTCTGCTGGTTTGCCCTGATTCACCCAGAGATCAGAATAGAGCATTCCCAGTGCGCGCTGGTAGGCTGCCTCTTTGAACTTATCTGACTCTGCTCCATAGATCTCTTCGTACAGGCAGGTGAGCGCATCAACCAGCTCCTGATTTTCAGCATTCCCAAATAACCTGCGGTGCACTCCCCACCAATGAACTTCAAGTTGCGTGGCTCGCTTCACATCAAAGTCTTCGCGGTGGATGGTCTTTATAAATTGATAGAAACGTTGCACATATTTTTCAGTCTTGGGGATGTCATTGTCCGGGAATGGGGCAAAGGCGATCTCCGCTTGAGCGACGAGATAGGCGCCATAGACAGCATGCAGCCATGAAAGACCAAATGATTCTTTTATCATCCCCACCGACACACGCAGCAGTTTCATCCAGTCCTTCTGGTAATAAGCAACGTAGTTTTCTTTTTCATAATGTGCCAATTTGCGTGGGTCAAGATTGCGAATGGGATTGTCAGGTCTCATGTCCACCTCACCTTTCCACGATCATATTGACAGCAACCTGCTGCAACTGTGATTTGCCGCGCAGCTTCAGGAAGAGTACTGCTGCCAGTGTGAGGGTTTCGACGGTTGAGGAGATGGCGAATGCCGCGGGAATCGCCACCACATCCATGCTCGGCAGGAGCACCGAGATCAGTAGGATGCGCCCAATGAGCTGGCCGGTATTGGTAAAGAGCGGCGTCCGCGTATCTCGCAATGAAATCAACCCGCGTGTGATCACTTCCGTGGCAATATACGTGGGAAGCGCGATCGTGTAGGCTACGAGCACGCTAAACGTCAGGTCACCGGCGGCGCTGGTAAATTCCCCGCGCTCGAACAGCAGGCGGATTACTGGTCGCCCCAGCACCAACAACGCACCGACGGCGGGAAGGGCAAGCGCGATGGATGCTCCCAGCGAGCGCAGCAAAATACGGCGCATTTCGGTCCAGTTCCCCGCCTCCGCCTGGGCTGCCAGCCGTGGAAAGGCTGCCTGTCCCACAGCTTGTCCCAATAGCGCGATCGGCAAGCCTACCAGCAAAAATGCGTTGTAAATCGCAGCCAGCCCGGAGGGGTCCGCGGCACGGGTGGCGAAGGATGTATCCACAATGAACCCGGCGTAATTGACGCTGACGGAGAGTCCATTGGGGATAAGCAGTCGTACGACTTCACGCAGACGCTGATTCCCAAGCTCGAACGCCAGCCCGACGCGGTGACCGCCGCTGCGCAACCCTGGTGAGAGGATGAGCGCCTGCAACAACGCGCCACCAATGACTCCTGCCGTAGGGGCATAGATGCCAAGTTCCGGGAATATGTTCAGCGCCAGGATTGACACAATCAGGCTGATGTTGTGGCTGACAATCGAAAGCCCGGTCAGCAGGAATTGATTGCGGCTGTTCAATACCGCAGTTGCCACGCTGCCCAGCAAAAGGATCATGGGCTGAATCAGCATGATGCGAGTAAGCTTCACGGTCAGGTCAGAGGTTTCAGCATCGAAGCCCGGCGCCAGGACACCCGTAACCAGAGCAGGAGTGAAAAGCTCGATTGCAACGATCAGCACCGCAAAGACAGACAGGAGGGCGGTCAGGACGACGCTGATCAAACGCCAGCCCGCGGCTTCCCCTTCTTTCTGCCGGGCATTCAATAACACAGGGATCATAGCGCTGGAAAGCGCTCCTCCGGCGATCAAACTGAAGAGCGTGTCTGGCAGGCGAAACGCGGCGTAATAGGCATTTGCCTCCACGCTGACACCGAACTGGGCATTGAACAATATCTGCCGCACGGCACCCAGTGCCGCAGATAAGAAGAAGGAGGTCATCAATACAAAGCTGGCTTCACCGACGCTGTACTCGCGTGTCAACAAATTTTTCAGGCTGAGGTTCCGCGGAACAGCCGGGCGAACGACCTGGACCCGCCGCAGAATCCCGGTGGGAGCGAGCCGTAACTGTTCGAGCACATCCGAAGCGAGGGCAAAGCCCATCCAGGCACTCTGTGCCAGGGCAGTGACGCTGCCCAGCAACACCTTTTGATGTTTGGTGGTTTCAGATGTAGGAATAACCATTTCTGCGGTCATAGTTTCTCCGAACGATAGATCCTTAGGGTCTTTTTAAGAAGTGCCGTCCCAGCCACACATACCATAGCGGGTTCACGATGAATCCCTCCAGCAATGCCGGGATGATAATCACCAGGCTTGTGGCTTGAAGGATAATCAAGCGACCGAGATACAGAATGATCATTAAAATGGCTGACAGGTATCCAAGATTGGCAAGCCTCTTCGAGAATCTCGACTCTTGAGTCATGAGCCAGGAGAAGAGGAAAAGTCCCAAGCCCGCCACACCAAAGGTCAACAAGCCGCGCGGATCAACCGCATTAGGTAGCCCAGTGTTCGCCGAAGAGGGTGGGTGAAACGCGTTCGCCAGGTCATACCCACCGTGGATGGCGGAGCCGAGCGCCGCGCCGAGGCTTAGCAGAAGTCCCAGCAGTGCGAACCCGCTCTCGGTCTCGCGCAGGCGTTGATAGAGAGCCGTCAATGCTGAGGTGGAGAAGAGCCCGCCTAGCATCAAGAACAGCGCGCTGAGCAGATCGTTTTGCAAAACGATAAAGGAAACGGAATAAAGAAATCCACTCAACCCAGCCAGGATTGCGCCCCAGCCTGCAAATCTCTCAAAGGAAGTTTTCATGATTCACCTGTAAAAGTGACAGTCACTTTTGATATATCGCGACTCTCACCATAATTAATTTGGAAGATCAGGAACCCGGCATGGGCATTCCAGGCGGCTACGTTTTCTGCATCGAGCCTGAGATTATCTTGAACAGACATTTTTTCTCGCATATATCACCTCGGTAAATTGAGAGTTTGAAGCACTTTGTCTGCTTCACTGGCAAAGGCTTCGAATTCCGCGGGCGGGGACTCGATTTGCAAAAGCAGAACCTGCCCGTCCATATTCAAAGCAATGAACCGCAGGTGAGGCTCGGCCGTCCAGGTTGTCCACAAAAAGCCAGGGGTAAAGTATTTGTTGACGGCTGGAAGAAATTGCACTCCTGACGGGATATCTGCACTCTGATTTCCTTCAAATTCCGGATTCGGTTTCGCAGAGGCATCGAACTGCCAGCCGGAAAAACCGGCAATTGTTGTTTCGGTGATCTCATTCTGAGATGTTAGCTCTGGCGAGTTCCAAATAGGCGTCAGGATGGCCTGTAGATCTTCATCTGGAACAGACATGAAGACCAATATCTGACTGGGATCATTGAACTCGTTACGCCCCTTGCCCGCCAGCAAAAATAGCAGGGCTGCCTTTTCATGCAATACACCCCAGCCTTCGCCTACTTCCACCGTGAGCGGAATGCCAAGCCAGGATGGGAGCTCATAGATGCCTGCCTCAATCGCCCTGGCTGAACAACAGCCTGCCCCCGGAAAAGATTGGAACTGGGAGACTAGCGCCGGCGTGTCCGTTGGCGCTGAGGTGGGTGCAGGCGTATTTGTCTGAAGAATGGATATGAGCGTAGTGGTCGACGCAGCGGTCGCTGGCACCGGAGTACCCTGGCAACTGACAATCATCAATACGAAGGCTAGGTTTGCTATTACTATTCTTGTCATCATCATGTTTCTTCTACCGATAAACGTAGTGCGCTGTTCGAGATTTAAGAGGACCAACGCCAAGTTTTGCCAAAATCGTTTCAACCTCTGCCAGAATAGTGCCAGCATCGAGTAAAAATGATTCCTGCCAGAGTGCCCGTTCAACCATCAGGCTGAAACGGTTGAAAACAAGTGGGTCATCAAAGACACCTGCACGCGTCAGTGCATCAAAGAGACCCGCAGCATCCCGGAGGTCCACCTTTTCTACCAGGGAGGCACAATGTTTATGACTGATGATGTAATACTGCATACCGAAAAGTATCGAGTCATACAATGCGATAATGCCGGCGACCGTGAGTCCTTTTTGCAGGCGGCGTTTGCCGAAGCGCAGGTTTAGACGGGCACATACAAACGCTGCTCTGGGCTCAGTCATTTGGGTCAAATTTATAAAGTCGTAATGTGACATGGCGACTCATCCGTAGGGCCGGGAAACTGAACACTACAGGTATGCGGATGACAGCCTGTTCGGGCTGGCTGTCATCCGCATACGAGCTTTCAGGATGGAATGACACCCAGTTGTTGCATCAAGCCGACCTGGTCAAAGATCTCCCAGTGTTCGACCGACTGGCCATTTTCGAAGCGATCAATGGCAGTTCCTCCGACAGAAACTTGTTTGCCTGTGGGCGGGATGCCCATCAATTCGCCTTCATGCGTGCCGTGGGCTGACCAGCGTGTGACAAGCTTGTCGCCTTCTGCAAGCGTATCCTCGATGTGCACATGGAGGTCAGGGAAGGCTGCGAGAAACGCCGAATAGAACATCTTGCGGCCCTCGAACCCTTCCGGTATCCCGGGCGGAAGGGCATGGTCTTTCAGGTTGGTGTTGAAGTAGGCTTCGAAGGCACTCAGATCCTTCTGGTTGAACCCTTTTTCGATCAGGTTTTGTGCAGCCGTTTTGTATTGTTCAGACATGATTTTTCTCCTTGTCTTCTTGTGCTCAACTACTTCCTACGCCGGAACAACGCCCAATTGCTGCATCATTCCCATGATGTCTGCATTGAGCCAGGCTTCCGCGACCATACCGTCCTCGATACGGAAGATGACAATACCGCCGACCTCCACCTGCCTGCCTGTAGGCGGGATGCCTTGAAATTCGCCTTGATGCGTTCCCTGCAGTCGATGCCGTACCGTGACCTTGTCCCCTTCTGCAATGACATCGTCCACAAGGATGCTCGAATCGGGAAATGCATTCAGCAGGGCAGACATAAAAGCCTTATGACCATCGGCATCCAATGGTTCTGGAGCCCAACCATAGAAGCGAGCCTCCACTGCCATATTGGCACGGACACTATCCAGGTCGCGGCGGTCGAGAGCTTCCATGGTTTGCCGGGCAAGAGTTTTGTTCATTTCGATCATGTTGTTTACTCCTTTTCTATTGAAAATATTGGTCAAAACGACAACCTTAGTCTAGGCGCGCGGGTTGTTCATTTTCCAGTCCAAATCCTGCTTAGTTCTTGCTCAATGTTTCACTCAACTATCCTGTTCTGCAGGGATACGTTGAGCACGAAGCCTTTGCGCAATCTTTGCTTCCATGGCAAGCTTGCGTGCCATTCTGAAAATCCAGCTTGCGAGTGAGCCCTGCGCAGATTGATAGGTCGCTGCGTCCTGCCAGACCCGCCAGAAGGTTTCCTTTAACGCCTCCTCTGCCAGCGCCTGGTCGTCAGTGATCTTGAGAGCGATCCCCAGAACCAGCGCTGCGTGACGGTCATACAGAATTTCAAACGCAGCAACATCACCCCGCACCACTTGGGTTAGCAAAACATCATCGCTCCACTGCCTATGGGGCATTTTTCTGTATCCCAAAATTACTCTTATGCTAGAACTGTGAATATCAACAGTCCCAGTGTAGGCTTTTGCATTGTTCATTTTCCAGCCTAAAAACTGCTCAATTTTTGTTCATTTCCGCAGAAAACAAAAACTCTTCCAGGTTATGGATAACCTGGAAGAGTTTTGGATGTTCGCGGAAGGTGGTCCTACCGCTCGCCGATCTCCTGCTGCCAGAGCATCTCTGTCAGCCGCTGGATCCCCGCCGTGAGGTGGCGGCGATAGGTGCTGAAGGGCAGATCCAATTGTTCGGCGGCAACCTCCTGCGTGGCGGTAGGATGAAAGTAGGTGTGGTCGAGCGCCCGGAAGAGCTTTTCATCACGCGGGTTCGACTGAAGTTTCGCGGCGGTGTCGCGTAGCAGGGCACGTAACGCCTCGGCGCGGTCCGCAGGCTTGGGGTCCGGACCGAGGCGCTCGGTCACGAGGTGTGAACGGAGGAGAGGGTTGGCTGCCAGGAGATTCGGGCGGGTGAAATCCTGCAGAGCCTGCCGTATGGCGCCGCTAAACTCCGCCGCGCTCAAAACAATCACAGGGTCGGCAGGGGCAGGCTTGTTCTCAACCGGGATGCCGACTTCCCTATCCGCCAGAATCGACAGCCAGCGGGCAGGCGGTTCGGTGCGCCAATCATGGCTGTAGACGCCAAACCGGCGGTTGCCTACGCTAAAATCTGCTTCCAGCCGGCGGACGAGATTGGCGTAACCGAGCATGGGCGCCCAAAAATCGGGATTGGCACACGAGAAAAACGTGAAAGCCAGGCGCGGAGTAGTCAGGTAATATTTGACCACTGCCAAAAAGATCAGGCTTTGTACGGAGGAAACAAACTGGTATGTCTCCTCCGCCATCCAAAAACGAAAATGCAGCGCAGTCTCCCCGGAGCGCAGCGAGACATGCCTGTCGAGATATTCCCAGCCTGCGCGAATTGCAGGGTCGGTGGCACGATCGGATTCATCTGTCTGGTGAAGGGCAACAACGATCAGAAAGCCAGCCAGATGCCCATCTGCAGCGTGCCAGACCGTGACGCCCTGCGGCTGTCGTTGGAGCCAGTAGGCGGCAAGCTGCGCGGATTCTTTGCCCTCGTGTGCTTCTACCATTTCCAGGATCACATCCTGATCAGCAGGCTGCATCGACTCAGGCAGGATGCCCCCCTGAAATTCAAAGAACGAGCGAATGACAGGGTTCTCACGGTGCAAATAGACCAGGTCCAGCAGGGAACGTTGCTGAGCCATGCCGCTGCTTTTTTCAATGTTTGCAGTGTAATACGCGCGAGCACGGTGATGAAGCTCGCTGTACCAGTCTGGATTACGCCAGTGCAGGTCAGCGACGAGAGATTCACGCGCCAGGTCATGAGGGAACAACCCTTCAGGGCTGGACTGGATAAAAGACAAGCCGCGCAGCCAGTCGAAGAGCTCGCGGGCGCTGTTCGAAGGTCCCATGCCTGAGGCGCGCATATCCAACATCTGGTCCAGCAGCGATTCGGTCATCACCCTTGCCAGCGCGCAGGCTTCCAGTGCGGCGCGGTGCGCGGGTCCAGGCACCTGCTGGATGAAACGTTCCAATAGCGTCTTGACTACATCAGGCGACCCCTCGGGCGTGAAGCCAACCTTGCCGCGCTGAGAGAACAGGTCCGCGATCAACGAGAGCGCCAGCGGATGCCCGTGAGTAAAGTTGAACGCGCCCTCCTGCTGATCGAGAGGAATGCCGCACTTATCCAAATACTCGCGGCCCTCGTCCGGGCTGAGGTTGCGAAGGGGAATGGTCTGCAGGAGGCTGTGCCAGCCCGGGTCTGCCCGCCATGAGGATACCGGCGGGTTGCGTCCCGCCAGGACGGTTAAGATGGTCTCTGGCAATTCAGGGAGGAAAGAGGTCCGCAGCCAGTCTTCGAGAGGACTCAGTGTCTCGTACGTGTCGAACAGGAGTACCCATTTCCTTCCATCATTCGAAAGGTGGTTGGGAATGGATGCTTCGGGCGGAATGCTGAGAGCCAGGCGCAGGGCATGCAGGAAAGGTTCAGGAGCAGGTTCCACATGACGCACATCCAGGTAGGTGGCGTGCGCGTTCTGGCTTTCGCTGATGCGCATGAACTCCTGTAACAGTGTGGTCTTGCCAACACCCCCGGGACCAAAGATGTGGAGAACAAAGAAGGGCAAATGCTCGGCGCGCAATGCCGAAGTAAACAGATTTAATTCGCCTTCGCGCCCCACAAAACGAGCGTGACGCGCTTGATTCAATCGTTCAGCCAGGCTGGGAGACATACACCCTCCATACTGCGCTCAACATCGCTTTGAATTCACCATTCAGCCTTTCGATAATGGCATTCAATTCGTGATACTCTACCTGTAAAAAACACTGGAGCGGATATTCTGAGGCGAAATTTCTGCGCCTGTCAGCATAGCGCAGTATTGTAATCCTTCTTCCCTCTGAGCGGAATGGAATTCTTATTTAGAGATGTACGGATTCATGATTCATTTGCCGCCCAACATGCCACGCCAATGACGCCTGCATTGTTTCCAAGCTGGGATCGGACAACCTTCACCTGCTCAATGGGCATTACCGTGACGCGCTCACGCAGCGTCCGTCGGATGGGCTCAAGGAGAAGGTCACCTGCCTGTGCGACCCCTCCGGCAATAATGATGCGGCGCGGTCCCACAGCCACACAAACGTTTGCGGCAGCAATGCCGAGATAGAAGCCTGCCCGTTCATAAATTTCCCGGGCAATTTTATCCCCTGCCAGAGCAGCTTCGGCAATCAGACTGGGTGTGATCCGGTTCAGGTCGTACTCACACATCTCAGCGATCCGCGTGGTAAGCCCCTGCGCGACCGCTTTCATTCCCAGTGCGGCAATGGCAGGACCCGAAGCATACGCCTCAAGACATCCTTTGTTGCCGCATCCGCACACCGGACCGTTGTAATCAATTGTCGTGTGACCCAATTCTCCGCCTGTGCCGCCGATGCCAAGATGCAACTGACCATTGATCACCAGCCCACCGCCGATGCCGGTACCGATGGCAAAGACGGCTACTGTCTCCACGCCACGACCCGCGCCGAAGTGCCATTCACCGTTGGTGATCGCACGGACATCGTTAAGAAGAGCGACACGCAAACCTGTGAGCTTCGCAATTGTGTCACGTAGTGGGACATGCGGCCAGGTGCCCGATAGATTCGGCAAAAAGATTGTTTCGCCCTTTTCCAGGTCTACCACTCCGGGAACACCGATGCCAACCCCCCCGATCTCCTCCCTTTTCATCCCCGTCGATTCGAGGATCTGCATGAACAATTCCGCCATTCGCTTCATCACGGCCTCATGTCCTTCGCGCGCCAGCGTGGGAATGCTCATGTGATGAAGGACTACACCGCTTTCCACATCGACGATCGCGGCGCGCAGGTTTGTCCCACCCAGATCACAACCGATGTATTTTTTCATAAGTGGCCTTGATAAATTCACCCCTTCCCACAAGCGGGCGAGGGGTGATCGAAAAGGAGAATGCTTAATGATCTAGTGCATGAACGGCTTGAGCACATCACGCGCGATATAGAAACCGCGTTTGATCAGTTCTTCATCGCCTTCAAAGTTACGGTCCTCATGTTCGATGCTGATCACGTAATCGTAGCGCGCCGCGGCGAGAGCGGCAAAGAACTTCGACCAATTAATATCGCCAAGACCCGGCAGGCGCGGCACCTGCCAGCCCATACCCTGTGAAAGAGCGCCGTGGTTATAGAGTCCTTCGCGGTCAATGTGCAGATCCTTGGCATGGACGTGGAAGATCTTATTTCCAAACTCGCGGATGACGCGTTCATAATCGATCATCTGCAGGACGAGATGAGACGGGTCGAGATTCAAGCCAAAGTTGTCCTCGGGAATGATCTCCCACATCTTCCGCCAGATGGCGGGCGTGCTGGCAAGGTTGACTCCACCGGGCCATTCGTCATATGAGAATATCATCGGACAGTTTTCGATGGCGATCTTGATGCCGTGGTCCCTGGCAAACTTCACGATTGGCGGCCAGACCTTTGCATACTCTTCCAGGTTTTGCGGCACGGTTTTGTCCTTGTCCTTGCCGATGAATGTGCCAACAATCGGAACCTCGAGCATCTCCGCGGCTTCGATTACTTTCTTAAGATGAGCGATAACCGTTTTGCGGTGTTCCGCCTCGGGATGAAGAGGGTTGGGATAATACGCGAGCGAGGAGATGGCTAATCCACAATCGTCCAGCATGGCGCGGATCTCCTTCGCTTTGGGCATATCCAGTGTCGTAACATCGATGTGAGTCACGCCCGCGTACCGGCGCGCCGCTTTTTCGAGGGGCCAGCAGGCGATTTCGATCGCCTGAAAGCCGCTCTCGGCGCCCCATCTGGCAACCTCTTCAAGGGGTTTGCCGGGAAATGGAGCGGTAAGGAATCCCAATTTCATTTCTGCCTCCATGAGACCTGACAGGTTTTATTTCGACATGAGTCGATCTTAATATGTGTATGGACATAAATTTATTTAGGCAATAAACGATTCTGTGAAACCTGTCAGGTCTTTTACAAAGTTCATTCAATTTTAACCCATGCCTGCTCACGCGCACTACGCTCGATGGCTTCGGATAATTGCATTTCATAATGACCATCGGCAAAGGTCGGGAAATCTGGTGTTTTGCTGAAATCGCCAGCGAGGATGTAATCATAGACTTTAACATAGAGTTGCTTGAATGTATCAGGGAAGCCTTCATTGTGGCCACCGGGATA
>JAICQC010000598.1 GCA_025938055.1 Anaerolineales bacterium
GGTTTCGCCTACAAAGTCGGTGTAACCGGGCGCGTCGATGATATTGATCTTATGGTCACGATGCTCGACCGGAATGATGCTTGAGTAAAGGGAAATATTGCGACGGATCTCCTCTTCATCGTAGTCGGAAACCGTCGTTCCATCCTCCACCTTGCCAAGACGGGTAGTGGCGCCGGCTGCATGCAAAAACGCCTCCGCCAACATTGTTTTTCCCGCGCCTCCATGCGAGACCAGCGCAATGTTGCGAAGAAACTCGGTGGTATACTCTTTCATGAATTAGCCCTTCCTATCATGTTTATTTGTATCTGTAGCCGTGTGATTGTAAAAGAACTCAATTGAATTGTCAAAGTGCGAAGCTTCGCGTTCCTGAGATTCCATTTGAAAGTCCACTTGTAGTGAAAAGTGCAAAACCTGTTTCGCCGTCTGCTCTTTCAGTACTGGTATTTTCGTCGCCCACCCTGGGATACGGGTGTCAGTCCCCCTGAATTGTTCGAATTTATAGAGAAGCATGAACCTGGCAGTGCCATTGATATCGGATGCGGTACGGGCACAAATGTGATCACGCTTGCCAGAGCTGGCTGGCAAGTGACCGGCGTGGACTTCGCCCCACGTGCCATCAGGATTGCAAGAAAAAAGGTAAGGCAGGAGGGTATACAGGCGAAACTATTGATCAAAGACGCAACTCATCTGAATGGAGTCCACGGTCCTTTTGATCTGGCATTGGACCTCGGCTGTTTTCATGGTATCCAACAGGATAGACGAGCGAAATATTTGGAAGAACTGTGTAGGATCCTGCCCTCGAGTGGTTACTGGCTGATGTACGGATTCCTGAAAACAGATGCAAACCACGCGGGAACCAGACTGACGGAGACAGATCTTGACCAAATCGCCGCCCGGCTGACTCTGCTCTCGCGCCGTGATGGGCTGGATGATGGGCGAGCCAAGCCATCCGCCTGGTTCCTCTTCCAAAAACAGATATAGTCCAGCCCGGGAAATTTCTGAGACAACGACGCCTTCGCAGAGCTTTTGTGTTAATAGAATGACACGCACGTTTGGAAAGATAGGCATGGCTGAACATACTACTCTGTCCAGCACGTTGACTGAAGAACTGATCCATGAAATGACAAAAGCGCTTGCACTCCCTCAAACGCGGACGGTCAGAAAGATCATTGCCGCGCTTACAGGCGGGGCAGTCCGGCGTTTCAGCGAACTTGCCACCCAGCTCGATGGTGTTGTCGGGAGGGAGGGGCTCGCGGGCGGCGCACGCTGGCTGTTGCCGCGCTTCATAAAGAGTCATTCCACCTCGGGTGTAGAAAACATCCCCCTCGCGGGACCGCTGGTCATCGCCTCGAACCATCCGGCTTCGATCGATTCGGTGGTGATCTCTGCTTATGTGCCGCGCCGCGATTACAAGATCATCATCGGCGAAATCCCGTTTTTCAAAAATCTTCCCAACATTCACAAGAATGCCATCTTTGCGCCTGCGCCCACCGATGCGCTGGGGCGAATGCAGGTAGTCCGCGACGTGATTCGGCATCTCAAAAACAATGGGGCCATCCTAATCTTCCCGCGTGGTAGTATCGAACCTGACCCTGCCTGGATGCCTGAACCGAGTGCCGAATTCGATCACTGGTCCCGCAGCCTGGAGATTTTCCTCAAGCACGTGCCGCAGACTCAGGTGCTGGTCACAATCGTCAGCGGTGTGATCTCGAAGAAGGCGATGCATCATCCCATCACATGGCTGCGCAAAGCCAGACCCGACCGCCAGCGCCTGGCTTTTATGTATCAATTTATCCGGCAAATGATCGCCGGAA
>JAICQC010000257.1 GCA_025938055.1 Anaerolineales bacterium
CGAGCGCCTGCCGCTTATGGTGCCGGATATTGTCTTACAGGAGACAGCGCAGCGTTCAGGGCGAATGATCGTTCTCGATACCAAGTTCACGGCTCGCAGCCTCGTGGAGAACCAATGGGGCAAGCCAATCTACGATTCATCCCACCTGTACCAGTCGTACGCCTATCTCAAATCACAGG
The DNA here is from genome assembly GCA_025938055.1 of Anaerolineales bacterium. The sequence continues at coordinate 180 of JAICQC010000257.1, forward strand.
AGCATTTGTCTGAGATGCATGCCACCGCTGTGGGCATCCTGCTCTACCCGGCTGTTGGACAACATCTGACCGACCGGGTCAAACTGCAGGGACACATCATCCGCATCGAAACCGTGGACCTCGCAGCACCCTGGCAGGAGATTGAGGTGCAATTGTTGGAGTTGATCCATAATTCAGCGCGCTAAGGTCTACCCGGCTCCGGCGTGAATGTAGACGTAGGCGTATACGTAATTGTAGAGGTGGGTGTGACTGGGATCCATGTAGCTGGGATAGAGGGATAAGGTGTCACATACGTAATATTATCCATCGATAACCCGCCCTGAGCTGTCTGAGGACCGGAGAGCATAAATTGTCTGGCGGCATCCTGGCGCATCAGTACGCCCACAAACCGGTTCCTTCCCCTGGGTAGCGGAATCAGAATCTGATTATAGGTCAGCAGCCAATCTTCTGAAGAAGCGTAATCGAAGCCAAACGCAATGACTTCTGTATCGTTGGGAAAGGTAAAGATGAGCCCCTGCTCGAAGTCGCGGAAGTGAATTAGATTTCCGCTATCGATTAATTCTGGGGCAAGATAAATATGCGCCAGACTCGTACCGGTCAGTATGAACCTGTTCCCCGTGAGGTAGGGAAAGGGCAATTGCCCATAATCGAGAGGGTCCTTCTCGAAGTCCTCGACGCCAAATGGTCCGCCGGTTACACTCTCCCACAGGTCCCGATCATAATAGACAGTGTAGGCAGCGAATACAGTCACGTTTGGAGTGATCAAATGTGCAGGCAGAGGCGTGAGAGTTGTGGTGGGCGTTTGGGTTATAGTGGGTATCAGGGTTGCCGTCAGGGTAGGGGTAACGGTCCGTGTGAAGGTTGCGGTGGGAGCAAGCAGCGAGGCAGATGGAGGCAGCATCACGCTGAACAGACATGCAAACACCACTGCTGCAAGCAGCAGTGTCAGTAAGAGACGCAATGTTTGCCACGGTGTGTTCACGATGTGTATAAAGTTCCCGGCACTCTCGCCTGGCGAAGCTGACTTCCCGACAGAGATGGAGTTTACAGAACGCCCCAGCCGACTGCCCCCGAGATCAATATATTGATAGCCATATCCACCACGGCAAGTAAATACAGGATAATGGAGGTGTAAAAAATGGTCTGGCGCAGTTTTGTATTGTCCAGAATGAATAAAAGCCCGGTGACCCCAATCGAGATGATCAGGATCGACGTGTCGAGCATGGACCATACTTTGAAATTAAATCCGCCGGTGATCAGAGAAATGACCAAAAAGAAAACCTGGATTCCCACAAAGATTTGATAGCGCTGCATTTCCACTCGAGAGCCGGGCAGGACTGTTTCACTATAGGAAGTTTCTGTCACGTTGGTTTTAGCCATGTTGACCTCCTTTTGTTGTGACAAAATTATAGCCCCAAAGTGGAATGACTCACAGGTCTCGATAGCACAAGGAGGTTACACCACGCCCTGCGTCGTTTCCTCCTCACTCTGTACTTTATAGGTTGCCAGTCGCGCCCCACCCGAAAGTTTCTGGGCGTCTTAATTTATAAAATAATCACTCATCGGCGCGGATCTGCGTTGCGATCCACCAGGTATTCCCGGCAGGGTCTTTTACCCCTCCGCGGCGGTCTGGTTCATCTTTCGTCTGGCTGGGTTCCTGCACGCTGACCCCGCCCGCTTCGAGGGCGCGGCGATACGTCGCATCGACGTCCGGCACGTAGACATGCATCCAGATGGGAAAAGCCGGGAACTGGTCGCTGGCATCGGCGATCATCACGACCGTGTCGTCAAGCAGCACTTCGGCGTGCATGATTGAGCCATCCGGCAAGTCGGTGCGGCGCTTCTCACGGGCATCGAAGGTTTTCTTCAGAAAATCAATCACCCGCTGCGCCTTGTTTGCCATGATATATACCGAGACGCTCGCATACCCCTGTGGCTTGTACTGTCCACTCATAGGTTATCCTCCATCTAGTCTGACTTCCTTTCTGCCAATGCATGTCTCCCCTGGCGAAAACGATACAAATAGTATACTCTGTGTGTAAAAATAAAACCTACCCATCGAACACCCGGGAGCGGGGCATAAGTTATCTTATAATGCAAACCATCTTTATCCATTCATGTTTACAACCTTGAAAGCAGCCATGACACAAAGGACTGCGCAATGATTCTTAATGTTGTTTTGAATCGCAGAAGGATTTCCGGGATTACGCCAGTGACAGAGAAGAGCCACTTGCCCCATGAATAACCCCACGTTGGATGACGCTGCTCTGATCGGGCAGATCGCCAGGTCTGACCGTGCCGCCTTCGACGAGTTGTACGAACGCTACAACCGTCTGGTGTTCGGCATTGCGCTGGCGATCCTGGGTGAGCGCCCCTCCGCCGAGGAAGTGACGCTGGATGTGTTCATGCGCGTCTGGCAGAAGGCGGGCACCTACCGGGCGGACCGGGCAAAAGTGAGTACCTGGCTGATCGCTCTCACGCGTCACCACGCCATCGACATCCTGCGCCGCCAGAGGACTCACCCCATCCCCAACCGCCTGAACGGGAACGAAACTTCCCGTCTCGATACATCTGCCGCAAACGAACTGGAGGAACAGGTGGAGAGCACCCTGGAAGGCAGGCGTATCCAGGAAGCCTTCCGGCAGTTGCCCGATGAACAGCGTGAGGCGCTGCTGCTGGCATACTTCAAAGGCTTTACTCACGCCGAAATCGCCGCGACCCTCAAGGAGCCGCTGGGCACGATCAAGACCCGCATCCGCCTGGGGATGCAAAAGCTCCGGCATATGCTGGAGGAAGAATGAAGCACGCTGCAATGAGAGGCACTCCAGACCATAGATCCGAACGGAGATGGTTTGCGTATATTTAGAATGAAGAAGGTATGAGGCACACATCATGACTGACAAAACCCATGTGCTCGAATTACTACCCGCCTATGCAATTGGGAGCCTGGACGAAGCCGAGGCACAGCAGGTCGCCGAACATCTCGCTGCCTGTACTCTATGCCGGGAGGAACTGTCTGCCTACCAGTCTGTTGCAGACGCGCTGGCGCTGACGGTCTCAGGCAGGAAGAATTCCCCGTCACCACAACTAAAACAGCGACTGATGGACCGGCTCCCGGGCGCGGAGGAAACGCGCCCCGCCAGGCAGGCATGGAATTTCGGACGCCTGCTCCCGGCAGGTGGTGTTCTCGCGCTGGTGATGATCGCCGTGCTTGCTGTTTCCAATATCCTGCTCTGGCAGAGACTACAGAACCTGGAAGTGTTGAGCGGACCCCGCGGCATGCGTGCCATCGCGCTGCAAAGCACAGATGCCGCCCCGCGCGCCAGCGCCTTTATGGTCGTCGGCGCGGACGGCGGGAATGGCGTGCTCGTGGTGGACCAGATGCCGCCGCTCGACGAAGGGCGCGAGTACCAACTGTGGCTCAGGCGCAATGGAGAAGTGACCAGCGGAGGCGTCTTCGATGTGGACGAGAGCGGCTACCGCGGCATGCGCGTGGAAGCTCCCCAATCCTTATTGTCCTATTCCTCCTGTCACGTAACCATAGAGCCTGCCGGGGGAAGCGAGTACCCAACCGGCGAGGAAGTATTGGCGGGGTCGTTGTTCAATCCCTGACCTGCCCCACCCGTCCTTGTCCGCTTTGCGGCTAGGGCTGGGGAGGGGTATAGATCCAGAGAACTGCTCCTTCCGTATATGTCTTATAGATGACCAGCGTTAGAGAAGGAGTAAACCGATGAATGTACGGCTTCTATCCAGATTCCAGGCGTTGACTGCCATTCTTGTGGTGCTTGCGTTACTTCTAAGCGCCTCCCCGGTCTCCGCAGCGAGAGACCGAAAACCTCCCACAACACCTACCAACCTGCGTGTGACCGGCGTGACCCCCTACAGCGTGTCGCTGGCATGGAACCCCTCCACCGACAACTCGGGGAGCGTTACCTATACGATCTGCTGTGCCAATGTGAGTAGTGAGACCTTCGCGGGTCCGGCGTCGAGCCGTGTGTACACCGCCGGGCTCGAAGCCGGGCGCACCTTTACCCTGCGCATCGTTGCCTTTGATGCGGCAGGCAATTACTCAAGATACAGCAACACGGTCACGTTCACGCTGCCGAGAGATACCACGCCCCCCACCAAACCCACCGTCACCGTGACGGACGTGGGACCGACGCACGTTTCGTTAGCATGGTCTTCGGTGGAGGATGGACCGCACGTCTGGTTCAGCGTCTCGATGAACGGCACACCGATCATGCAGGGATCGCGAGATACCTCTGCCACGTTTGGACCGCTCACGCCCGAGACGAGCTACACCTTCACTGTGCAGGCGCGTGACTTCGGCGGCAACCTCTCACCCGTCAGTGACCCGGTCACCGTGACCACGGAACCAAGCAATACCAACGACACCGAGCCGCCCACCACACCGGGCAGCCTCAGAGACAACGGCATGTCCTTCGAAGACGGGGAAACCTGGCTGTTCTGGGACCCGTCCACCGACAACGTGGACCCGCAGTCCGTGATCCGCTATGACGTGTACGTGAATGGCAACTTCGACCACAGCCTGCAGGGACAGGGACGCGCGATCGTATACGGTAATCCCGGCGTGCTCAACACGTACCAGGTGATCGCCGTGGATTCGGCTGGCAACCCGTCTGCGCCCGCCACGCTCACCACATGTGCCGGGGCTGTCTGCTAACCTGCGTCTGAGCAGGAGGAGAAGGGGATGTGTAAAGGGGCTGTCCTTTTGGGACAGCCCCTAATTTATTGAATGTGATCGCCTGCAAAGTACATGTCACGCTCGAAGCGTGACCTACGAGCGTGACCGACATGGGTGGAATTTGTAAAAATCTGTACCAAATCGGGAGATTTTCCGTCATGCCTAGTAGCTACAAGTCATCTCAAAAACACCCTGCCGTCGTCATTGCGAGCGGAGCGAAGCAATCTCTCACACTGTTTCCATGTGAGATTGCTTCGTCGAGGCGAACGCTCTCCTCGCAATGACAGAAAAGTATTTTCGAGACAAGTTCTAGCTTCCTCAGAGAGAACCAGCAAGCCAGCTTCATAAGGGAGAGACCCAATGTCCAAGCTTACTTTTATAGAAGACTTCTCTTCTCGAAAAGTAACCCGGTTTTTGCTTGGGCTGCAGATCGCAGCCCTGGTGCTCATCATTTGTCTCAGCCTCTTCGACCTCTTCATCCCCGCCCTGGCTGTTTCATTCCTGACCCTGATCGTTTTCGCCGCCACCCTGCTGTGGCTGTATTTGCGTTACCGCAGCTTGCCGCTCGTACGCGAGAAGAAGAAGATACAGCACCTGTTCCGCAAGTTCGAGAAGAGGATCGACATCGAGGAGAACACCCTCGAGGCGGCGATCCGGGAACAGGAGCGCCTGGCGCAGGCTGAGCAGGAGGAGATCGAGCTCGCGCTGAGCAAACTCCAGGAAGGACACATCAAAGAAGGGCTTGCCGCTGCCGCCATCCGGGAGGCGGCGTTACCGGGCGTGGGACCCAGGCTTCGGGAACGGCTGGCGAAACACGGAATTCTGAGCGCGGCGCAGGTTAGCGAGCAGGTCGCTCAGGTGCCGGGCTTCGGTGAGGCAAAGAGCCAGGCGCTCTCGGAGTGGCGCAGTTCGGTCCTCCAGGAACTGGAGCGCACGATGCCGAAGCGTCTGCCCAGGAAGCAGTTGCAGGGCATCGCTCAGAAGTATCAGGCATTGCAGGAAGAGAACGGCTTCACCGAGAGACGGTCGCGCTCCAACATGGAAATCCTGGAACACGAGCTGCTCCTGTTCAGGCTGCGCCTGCGGGAGCTCTCCGCGCTGACGTTTACCGGTTATATGAGCCGGACGCTGGCGTCGCAGGGCATGGCAGCCGGCGTGATCGCCGCGGCGCTGGTGCTGATGCAGGTGGTCTCATCGGTGAGCACGACGCGTTCGGCGCTGATGGCTTCCATGCAGGAGCGCGGTGAGCTCGGGATCTCGTCGCACATAGCGGCTCCTACTCCGTCAGACACTCGCCACGCTACACCACAGCCTTCTGCCAACGAGGAGCTGGCGGCTGCACCATCCGCTGCCCCGTCGCAGACCTCTCTGCCGCAAGTGAGCCTGCCCGCCGGGGTTGCCGCCTGCCTGCCGCAGGATACGCCGCGCCAGGTAGCGCTGGTGGTGCGCATTGTCGACGGCGATACGATCGACGTGCGCATCGGCGAACAGGACCGGCGCGTACGCTATATCGGCGTGAATACCCCCGAGCAGAACCAGCCCCTTTATGAACAGGCTGTGGCGCTCAACCGGGAGCTGGTACTCGACAAGACCGTGACGCTGGTGAAAGATACCTCCGAAAGGGATGCGTTCAACCGCCTTCTGCGCTATGTGGTGGTAGAGGATACGTTTGTAAACCATGAACTGGTGGAGATGGGCTATGCCGAAGCCTCTGCCTACTCGCCGGACACTGCCTGCGTGGAGGCGCTTGAGAGCGCCCAGTGGAACGCGCAGACCGCTGCGCTGGGACTGTGGCTCCCGACACCTGTAGCTATGCCTGTCACCGGAGGCGAGAGCACAGCCGTTGCGGCGTGTGACCCGTCCTACCCGGGGGTATGCATCCCACCCGCCCCGCCCGACCTGGACTGCGGGGATATTTCGTTCCGGCGCTTCCAGGTGCTCGCCCCCGACCCGCA
>JAICQC010000040.1 GCA_025938055.1 Anaerolineales bacterium
CGTTCATCTTCGTCACTCACGACCAGGAAGAAGCGCTGACAATGAGCGACCGCATGGCAGTTTTCAACGAGGGCAAAATTATACAGACCGGCACCCCCGCCCAGGTCTATGAAAGACCGGCTTCGCCCTTTGTGGCAGGATTTGTGGGCACATCCAACCTGGTGAGCGGAGAGGTGGCAAAACGCATTACCGGTTCCGAGCAGACGTTTACGATCCGCCCCGAGAAAATTCATCTGGCTTCCCGGAACGGTCAGTCCCCAAGAGATATGCTCTCGGTCGATGGCGTGGTGCGGGATGTTATCTACCTGGGTTTGTTTACGCGCTATCTGGTGGAGATCGAAGGCGGCGGTGACCTGGTGGTGGTGGAACAAAACCTGAAAACGACGTCGATGGACGTGCTGGCGGCCCGGGGACAAAAAGTACGTTTGCACTGGCATCAAGACCACATCAACCGGGTGGAAGGCTGAACATGCTAAGCCGTGCATCCACATTTCTTTATCAGCATCCCCGGCTTGTACTGCTCCTGTTACTGGGTCCGCCGCTGATCTACATGGGCGTTGTGTACCTTGGCTCGCTGTTTACCCTTTTGATCAACAGCTTCTATTATCTTGAGGATTTTACCGGACTGATCGTACGTGAATTCACACTGCGGACGTACGCGCAGATCTTTGAACCCGCCAACCGTGAGATATTCATGCGCACCGCTGCCATGGCGGCTGCAGTAACCGTTGTCGATGCGTTGATCGCTTTCCCTCTCGCCTTGTACATTGCGAAATTTGCCTCGCCGCGCCTGAAGACCTGGCTGATCATCGCGGTGACGATTCCGCTCTGGTCAAGCTACCTCGTACGTGTCTATGCCTGGAAGTTGATCCTCGCCAAGGAGGGGATATTATCCTGGTTTATTAATCTCCTCCATCTGGATGGCGCTCTGAACTGGTTGTTAAACTTTGAGAGCATCGGCGGTTCGTCGCTGGCTCTTTCCCCAATTGGGATGTTCATTGTATTCGCCTATATCTGGCTGCCATACATGATCATCCCGATTCAGACGGCGTTGGAGCGCGTGCCTGCTTCGCTGCTGGAAGCATCCAGTGATCTGGGCGCGAAACCCATACAAACCTTCGGGACCGTCATCCTGCCGCTGGCGTTCCCGGGTGTTGTCGCTGGCTCGATATTCACATTTTCCCTAACCCTTGGCGATTTCATCGTCCCACTTTCGCTTGGGAATTCCAAGTTTTTTATCGGGCAGGCTGTCTATTCCTATCAGGGCACGGCGGGAAATATCCCGCTCGCCGCGGCGATGACGATGGGTCCCGTTGCCATTATGATTATTTACCTGTTGATCGCTCGCAGGCTTGGAGCGTTCGATGCCCTCTAAATCCTACTCCGGACCGAAAGCCTCCTGGGGGTTGAAAATCGCCGCCATCGGCACATTGCTGTTCCTGCATGTTCCCATCTTGATCATCTTTCTTTACACCCTGACACCCGATGAGGCAGCCTACACCTTCCCTCTGCCTGGAATCACGTTCCAGTGGTTCGGTGTGGCGCTTCGACGAGCGGACCTTTGGCGGGCGCTGACGCTTTCGCTTCAGGTGGCGGCGGTTGCCACGCTGGCGGCGCTCGTGCTTGGGACGCTGGCAGCCGCGGCGGTCTACCGCAGTAAATTCTTCGGCAGGGAAGCGATCTCGTTTCTCCTGGTCCTGCCCATCGCGCTGCCCGGCATCGTTACGGGTATAGCCCTGCGTACCGCTCTCGGCGGATTGGACATCCCGTTTTCCTACTGGACGATCGTGATCGGTCACGCCACGTTTTGCGTGGTTGTCGTCTACAACAATGTGCTCGCTCGCTTCCGCCGCATGCAAGGATCGCAGATCGAAGCCTCGATGGACCTGGGCGCGAACTCCTTCCAGACATTTCGCTACGTTATTTTCCCGAATATCGCGACGGCGCTGCTTGCCGGCGGGATGCTGGCATTCGCACTTTCCTTCGATGAAGTGATAGTAACCACGTTCACGTCCGGGCAGCAAACGACACTGCCGATCTGGATCTTCTCCCAGTTGACGCGACCGCGCGACCGCCCTGTGACAAATGTGGTGGCGATGTTTGTCATCCTGATTACCTTCCTGCCGATCTTCTTTGCACAACGTATCTCTGCCCAGAGTGCAGACACAGAAGGCGAAACAAAATAGGTCTGCGCGACAGTCACCGTTGGCCGCAGACACTGTCACGCTTTGCAGGGAAGGCGGGAAAGTTAATTAAAAATTCTTAACATTCCTGTTAAATCAACGTCAAATTCGCCTCCCGGAAATATTGACATCAGCACTGAACCCGTTACAATTGCGTTCAACTTAAAAAGGAGTATCCTATCGGATGAACTCGCACGAGTGTGAATGAAGAAATACTTGTGCCTTTTTTATAACGTCCGCCACGAATAAAATCTGGCTTCCGCCGCCCTCCAACTAACCCCTGGTGAGGCGGCGGGACTGCTTAAGCAATTGCAGTCAACACAGTGGTTCAGAGCTGTTGTGCTTTGACTGTTTTTGTTTGCAAAAACAAAAATTTAATCACATGTTGTCGCTTTGGCGCTCCATGCCAAAGATATTCTGGGCGAAATGCCTTCACCAAAACGAAAGGAAAGAATGACTGGTCAATTCTACTCTCACTTAAATCCGAAATGTGACTCGGGCGTGTTCGAAGAGAAAGGCGGATGCGGCGTCTTTGCCCGCGAGCCGATCAAAAAAGGGGAGCTGATCTGCCTGTGGGGCGGGCGGATCGTCGCGGAGAACGAACTCGACCCGAATATGCCTCACTTCACCCAACGAATCTTGCAGATCGAGGACGGCTTTTATCTCGAAGCTCCTCTGCCCCTCGAGCCCACCGATTGTTTCAACCATTCCTGCGAACCGAATGTTGGTTTTACCGGTCAGATCGGGCTGGTGGCGATGCGCGACATCATGGCGGGTGAGGAGCTCACCTTTGATTACGCCATGTGTGACGGCACTCCCTACGATGAGTTCGACTGCTACTGTGGCAGTGAAAAATGCCGCGGGCGCGTCTCCGGCTCGGATTGGATGCGCCCAGAATTATGGGAAAAATACAAAGGATATTTCATGCCCTACCTTGCCAGGCGCATTGAGAGACTCAAAACAAAAACAGAAGTACCTGCATGATCTCGATAAACAATAAAACACGGATTGCTCTGATGAATGTAAAATCAGAGCAATCCGTGTTGATATTTAAATCCTTTGCCTTTCGCATCTTCATCGTTGCCCTTGTTCTGCGGCTGATCCCGGTCATCCTGGCGCGCGGGCTGGGGATTGGGCTCGATGATATGTTCCAGTACGATATGCTGGCGCGCAGCCTCGCCGCCGGGAACGGATTCCGCTGGTACGCGCAGGAGGACTTGAATCAGCTCGCGGCATTTGTGGACTTCGATCTCTCCAGTGTTGACGAGTATGATCCCATGCTCGGCATTCCCACTTCATTCCGCGCGCCGCTCTATCCCACGTTTCTTGCCATTGTTTATTCCATCAGCGGGACTGATTTCTCACGTTTCTTCGCCGCCCGGCTGGCACAGGCGATCTTTCTCGGCGCGCCGCTCGCACCGTTGACGTATTGGGTTGCCAAACGCCTCTTTCCTCTTTCTTATTCCTTAAAGGAAGAAAGAGGAAAGAATGTTGAAAAGTCTGCCCGCATCGCAGCCTGGGTTATTGCCTGTTATCCCATGCTTCTGGTTTACCCCCTGGGTCTCGGAACAGAGAATCCTTTTTTCGTTCTACTTCTTTCTTCTTTCCTGTTTCTTCTCTTATCCATAGAAAAGCCTTCTGTCATCCGCCTTCTCCTTGCTGGACTTTTCCTCGCCCTCACAACGCTGACACGCTCGGTTATTCTCCCATTTGCCGTCTTTGCCTTCTGCCTGTTGTTCTACCTGCATCGTAAGCATGCAATCCCTGCCATCCTTTCTTTTCTCCTGGTCGTTTCTCCCTGGATCATCCGCAATTCCCTTTTACACCAAAAACTGACAGGGATCGAAACCTCAATGGGCTATAACCTGTACCTTGGCTATCACCCGCAGGGAAATGGATCGTTCGTCTTTGGTCCGTCGCTCGACCTGCTGACGATTCTTGACGACGCCGAACGCGACAGGATTGGAACCGAGAAAGCCATTGAGTTCATCCAGGCACAACCAGGAAGGGTTCTCCCACTGGCGATTAACCGCCTGGGCTTTTTCTTTGGCTTGGAGAAGCGGGTGTTGATGTATTTCTACGGCAACGACATTCTTGGATATGTCCCGCTGCCTTTGTTGTTGACCATTTCTGCAATCCTGCTGCTGCCTTTTGTAGTGATCGCGGTCTCCGCCGGGTTGGGGCTGGCACATCTGCGCTGGAGACCTGAACATATATTGCTGCTGCTCTTATTTGCGGGTTATATCCTTCCACATGTCTTCATCCTTTCCGAGGATCGCTTCCATCTCGCGCTGGTGCCGTACCTCGCGATCCTTGCCGCGCAGGTCTGGGACAACGGCTTGTCAGTTTTGCGTGCACGCTGGCATGAGTCATCCATGGGAAAGCTGATCGTCACGCTGGCGCTCTGCACCGCGGTTCTACTGATTGCCAACTGGGGCTTTGAACTGGTCCGCGACGCGGATAAAATAGCCCAATTGCTGGGACCCAACGGAAACCAATCCTACTTCCCATACTAATCTCTGCTCTCTAGTTCTCTGCTCACTGGACTCCATGAAATATCTCCTCGGTGAAAAACTTCACTTCGACTGGAAAGTTGTCTCCATCACCATTCTCAGCACACTGCTGCTGATGGTGGATTACTATCACCGCCTCACCCCTGTGAAATACTGGGACCGGGTCATACTCTATCTCATTGTTCCATTAATAGTGATTATTTTTGTTTTCCGCGAGAATCCCGGAGAATTTGGCTTCACGCTCGGCGATTGGAAAGCCGGGCTTCTTATCACTGCGATTGGGATCCTGTTCATGGCGCCCATCATCTATTATCTGGGGCGCGGCGACGCGTCCATGCAGGAATATTACAAGCCCTACACTGCCGGTTTGCCGTGGACGACCTTCCTCGACCTGATCGGCTGGGAGTTTCTCTTCCGCGGCTGGATCCTGTTCGGCTACGGGCGCAGGTTCGGGCATGAAGCGTTGTGGCTGCAAGCCGTTCCGTTCGCGCTGGCACACATTGGCAAGCCTGAAGTGGAGACGCTTTCTACCATCTTCGGCGGCTTTGCCTTTGGCTGGGTGGCATGGCGCACAAGGTCGTTCGTCTGGCCCTTCCTTATCCACTGGTTTATTGCGACGTTTATTATCATTGTGGCGGCAGGGTTGGGATGAAGATAGAGAGTAGAGACTGGAGAATAAATGATCAGGATCCGTCCTGCGCGTGAAACGGAAGCTGATCGGATACGAGACTTAATTCATCTGGTCGGGATCAACCCGATGGGACTGGATTGGAAACGATTTATCGTTGCGGTGGATGACCGTGATGAAATGATCGGCTGCGGGCAGTTAAAGCCCCATGGTCAGGACGTCCTTGAAATGGCTTCGATTGCGGTATACCCCGAACATCAGGGGAAAGGCATTGCGCGCGCCATCATTGAGTATCTTTTGAAGGATAGCCCACGCCCTTTGTATCTGATGTGTGAATCCGCGCTCGGAGCTTTGTATGAAAAGTTTGGCTTCTGCGCAATTCCATACGATGAAATGCCGCGCTATTTTCAACGCATTAGCAAGTTGGCAGGGCTGGTCACCACTCTGGCACATCGAGAAGAACACCTGCTGGTGATGAAGTTGCAGTAAAATTGCTCAAATGCAAAACCTACGGTCAATTCTTTATCTTGCTTCGGGGATATTATTCGGATTATTTCTCGCAGCGCTCGTCTGGGTGGTAGCACGTAACCCGAGTGGCGAGGCCGTCATCCTCCGCCCGGTCCCAACGGAAAAACCTGTCATTGTCCATATCACCGGCGCCGTGCCGCGCCCCGGCGTGTACGCCCTTCCGCAGGGCGCGCGCGTACAAGATGTCATTTCAGCCGCTGGCGGTTTTCTTGCAGAAGCTGAGAAGTCACAGATCAACCTGGCGGCGCTGCTCGAGGACGGGGAGATGCTGGATGTCCCCTTTGTCGAGGGTGCTTCGCCGGTACTTGCTACCCCGGGCGCAACAGTCGTCGCGGTTACCACCGAACTCATCAACATTAATACCGCATCCGCCGAGGAATTGGATTCCCTGCCAAGCATCGGACCCAGCCTGGCACAGCGCATCATAGAGTATCGCGAACAGAACGGTCCGTTTATCAATGCAGAGGACATTATCAATGTCCCGGGAATCGGTCCCGGCAATTATGAACGCTTCAAAGACTTGATCACCGTTGGACCTTAAATGGACAGCCTGGCTTTTGAAGCCGGGCTGATTTTTTAAACCTTTCTCCCATCCCACGTAGACCACTTTCTGTTTTCTGCTGCCAGCAATTCATCCGCTTCGCTCGGTCCCCATGAACCGGGCCCGTAAATTGCCAGTGGCTGCTTTCCTGAAGAGTCCTCCCACGCCTGGAGAATGGGGTCGATCAACCCCCAGGCAGTTTCAACTTCATCTGCGCGCGTGAACAGGGATGCATCTCCCGTCAGGACGTCGAGCAGGAGGCGTTCATAGGCTTCGGGGATCGCGGTTTTCCCGAAGGAATCAGCGTAGTGAAACTCCATATCCACCGAACGCATCTTCGAACCCGTATCAGGAACTTTGGCTTCAAAACGCAGGTGAATCCCCTCATCCGGCTGAAGATAGAGCACAAGCATGTTGGGAGTGAGATGTTCCTCTGCTTTCGGGAAGAGGAAATGCGGTGGCTCCTTAAACTGGATTGTGATCTGAGAGAGTTTTTCCTTCAGGCACTTTCCGGAACGCAAATAGAAAGGCACGCCCTGCCAGCGCCAGTTGTCCACTTGCAGTCGAATCGCCGCGTAGGTTGGCGTGGTGGATTGCGGGTCAACGCCCTCTTCCTGGCGATAGTCCTTATATTGAGCGCGGACGGTGCGGCGCGGCACGTCATCCTCGGTCATCGGCTGGATGGCGCTCAAGACCTTGACCTTTTCATTGCGCAGCGCGGTCGCGTCGAAGGAGGCGGGCGGTTCCATCGCCACCAGCGCCACTAGCTGGAGCAGGTGGTTCTGGAACATATCCCGCAGGACACCCACATGATCGTAAAAGCGCGCCCGATGCTCCACGCCCACCTGTTCTGCGACTGTGATCTCCACGTGGTCAATATAGTTTCGATTCCACAACGGCTCGAAGATGGTGTTAGCAAATCGCGAGACTAGAATGTTCTGGACCGTTTCTTTGCCCAGGTAATGGTCGATACGATAGATCTGTTTTTCGCTCAAAGCCTTGTGGATCTGTTCATTGAGACTGTGCGCCGATTCAAGATCTGTGCCAAACGGCTTCTCGATGACGACCCGCCGCCAGCCATTTTGTTCACCAAGCTGGTCTGTCAGCCCGAGCAGGTCGATGATGTTTGGGAAAACCCCCGGGGGAGTCGCCATGTAATAGATCCGGTTGCCCGAACCGTTTTCCTTGCTTTTGAGAAGACTTCCCAGTTTCTTGAAATCCGCCAGGTCCGTGTAACGACCCTGCTGATACAGAAAATTCGAGGCGAACTTCTCCCATTCTTCCTCGGTGTATTCATACGATGCAAACTCACCCATCCCCTCCTTCAGGTGGGCGCGGAACTGTTCGTCTGTAAAAGCTGTATTCCCATATCCCACGATGCGGAACTGTTCGGGCATCCGTTCCTTGCGATACAGGTTGAACAGGGAGGGTACAAGTTTGCGCTGTGTCAGATCACCCGATGCGCCAAAGATAACGATGGATACAGGTAGGTTGTTGTTCATAGAATTACTCTCAACGGAGGAAACGGAACGTCACAAGACGCTGGTGTCCGTTTACTCGGCTTTCTTTATGGCATGACCACCGAATTGGTTACGCAGCGCCGCCAGCATACGCGCCGTGAAATTTTCCTCGTCGCGGCTGGCGAAGCGCATCTGAAGAGACAATGTAATGACTGGCGCGGGAACATCCAGGTCAATGGATTCGAACACGGTCCATCTGCCCTCGCCCGAATCAGCCACCCAGGGTTTGATATCCGTCAGGGCGGTGTCTTCATCGAGCGCGTTCGCAGCCAGGTCCAGGAGCCACGAACGGACGACGCTGCCATGCTGCCAGATATGTGAGACCTGTGCGAGATCAAGTCCGAACTCTTCCTTGGCTTTCAGGATGCTGAAGCCCTCGGCGAATGCCTGCATCATGCCGTATTCGATCCCGTTGTGAACCATCTTGACATAATGTCCCGAGCCATGCGGACCGACGTGTCCCCAGCCCTTATCCGGCGCGGGAGCCAGCGTTTCGAAGATGGGATGCAGCTTCTCCACGACTTCCGGCTTGCCCCCGATCATCAGGCTGTAGCCCTCCGTGAGTCCCCAGATCCCACCGCTCGTTCCGCAATCGACAAATTCGATGCCGGCGGGCTCAAGCATTTGTGCATGCAGAATCGAATCTTTGTAATTTGAATTCCCACCATCGATGACAACATCACCTTTTTTAAGTAGAGTGCTCAGGCTCGCAATTGTGTCATCGGTCACCTTGCCCGCCGGAACCATCAACCAGACGATGCGCGGTGCCTGGAGTTTGCCGACCGCCTCTTCAAGCGTGTACGCGCCTTCAGCTCCATTCGCGATCGCTTCCTGAACCGTTGCATCTGTGCGGGCAAATCCGATCACACGATGCCCGCCGCGCATCAGGCGGGTCGACATGTTCATTCCCATCTTGCCCAAACCAATCATTGCCAATTCCATGAATACCTCCAAGAAAGTGATGTCGTCAAAAACCTCGTCGCACGGGGCAACTCCACAGGCAACACGCAACGAGAGCTAGCCTTCGCAAAACGTACTCAATAACTTTCTCGGCAGTCTGCCTGCCGCGTCTTCATCCACGAGCCAGATCAGCCTGCCATTCGTAGGGTCAATACGCTGCGCGGGATATAACTCCGGATTATATCTGCCGCTCAACACTTCGGCTAAGGTTTTCGCTTTCTTTTCGCCAGTCGCCATGAATGCGATCACGCGGGCGCTGTTGAAAACGACCGGCGTCAGTGTGACACGTTCCGCCGGGCGATCCTGGTAGTTGGCGGTAACTGGCGCAGTTGGCTCTGTAACATCTAGCGCCGAGCCGGGGAATAAAGAGGCAGTATGCCCATCTTCGCCCATGCCAAGATACACAAGGTCGAAATGGGGCCAGTCGAGCGGCGGCGCGGCGAATCCCTTCAACGTGAGAGCATAATCTTTCGAAGCCTCGGCAGGTCCCAGTTCCCCATGGACACGATGGATGTGCGCCTCAAGAATCGGGACACGACTCAACAATACATCCCGAGCCTGCCCGTAACTGCTTCCCGGGTCTTCGGGAGGCACACATCGCTCGTCGCCCCAGAAGACATGTACGTTTCTCCAATCGACGTTCTCACGATAGTCTGTCGCGAGCAACTGAAACAAACGGGCGGGCGTATTGCCGCCGTTGAGTGCGACAAAAAAACGATGCCGTTCCTCTATGGAGCGCCGGGCTTGCTCAACGAAAAGCCGCGCCGCGTTGTGGCTTAATTCTTCGACATCCTTGAAGAGGCGGATCTCAGGTTTCATACTTGTGCCAGATGAAGTTTCAAGACGTGATGCGCAGATTGCGCAATGGTCTGGAGCATGTGTTCACGGCCGGTTGTGCCCCCCGCGCGAACCAGATCTCCAAATGTGACCCGCGGGGTAAGACCGAAGGTCTCCTTCCCTGTGAACATCTGTCTGATCATTTGATACATAAACGCCAGGCGCTGGCGATCGGCTCTGGCTTGGCGGAACCAGGTCAGCGGATGATGCATCGCCGTTTTCGAGATCACGCCGCTGACGATCGTGACAAGCACCTGAGTCTGCGGAACGTGCTTGAGAAATATTTCGAGGCTGCGAGACCAGTGCTCGAACTCTGCACCTGGATCAGGCATCGAGGCAGGGTCCGGCTCGATGCTGCCACGCGGGAAGATCAGGATTGCACCGCCATCCTTCAGGTGCCGGATCACATCACGGATAACCTGCATCCGTCCCACCGGGTCCGTGGGCGCGGGCGCGAAGATGGCGTTCTTATGAATATTGAGAAGGCTTTTGAAAAATGGGATTTCCCCGATAATGATCTTGTAATCGCGACGCGGGACATGAGCAGAGATCACTACCGAATCGATTGAAGCCGGATGGTTCGAGGCAATGACCAGCGGACCTATCGGCGGGATGTTTTCAGCGCCAAGTGCGGAGTGGCTCTTTACGAAGCGAGGCAGCAGCCAGCGTGCACCCTCTGCGATACCAGCTTCTCCCACAATGTAATCGAGCTGCGTGGCAATCTCAGCGAAGCGACGAAATGCCCTGCCGGTGAGCGAAGCAATAATGTTCCTGACCATCTGGGTCTGAGGCAGTGCAAGCGCCTTTGCCACTTCATAGACCAGATTTTCAGTCAACAAACTGGAGAGTCTGGTGTCTTCGGGCATGTCTTGTGCTCTTAATTCAGAGATGTACTCAAGAATGGTGTTTTGTGCGGAGGAAAGCGGAAAAGCGTCACTTTGACAATTCAATTGAGTTCTTTTACAATCACGCAGCTACAGACACAAATAAACATGATAGGAAGGGCTGATTCATGAAAGAGTATACCACCGAGTTTCTTCGCAACATTGCTCTGGTCTCGCATGGAGGGGCGGGCAAGACAATGCTGGCAGAGGCATTTCTGCACGCAACTGGCGCCACCACTCGTCTCGGCAAGGTGGAGGATGGGACGACAGTTTCCGATTATGATGAAGAAGAAGTCCGTCGAAATATTTCCATCTACTCAAGCATAATTCCAATTGAGCATCGTGATCACAAAATAAATGTGATCGACGCGCCCGGTTATACGGATTTTGTAGGTGAGACGATCTCTGCCCTGAGTGTTGTTGATGGAGCAGTCATTTTAGTGGATGCTGTGGCAGGGGTGGAAGTTGGCACCGAGCTTGCCTGGCGCTATGCAGATGAGTTCAATCTCCCGCGCTTTTTCCTGATCAATAAGATGGACCGTGACAATGCAGATTTTGAAAAGACCTACGCCGCGCTTGAAGAATTTGTGCGCGCTCGTGGCAAACGGACCATTAAGGTGCATTTGCCAATTGGCGAGAAGCAGAGCTTCAGTGGTGTGGTGGATATCATTGGTATGAAATCCTACATAGGTGATGGCAAAACGACGGCTGAAATCCCGGCAGAGTTAAAAGAAGAAGCAGAAGCAGCGCATTTTACGCTTGTAGAAGCGGCAGCGGAGGGGGAAGATGAGCTGATGGAGAAATACCTCGAAAACGGTTCTCTCTCCGATGAGGAAATGGTGCGCGGTCTGGAAGATGTAGTCTACGCCGGTGAGTTTGTTCCGGTCTTCTGCGCTGCAGGCGGGCGAGAGATAGGAGCGATAGCACTTCTCAACGATATCATTGACCTGATGCCCTCCCCCACAAATGGACCTCAGCGCGTGGCACAAGGCAGGGATGGCGAAGAGGTGTTGAAAGCCTCAGATACCGAACCTCTCGCCGCTTACGTTTGGAAGACCACTGCTGACCCATTCGTTGGCAAGCTGACCTACTTCCGCGTGTTCTCGGGAACCATTCAGGCAGACTCACACGTCTGGAACCAGAGCAAAGGTGCCGACGAACGCATGTCTGGTCTGCATTTCCAGCGCGGCAAGGAACAGGTCTCTGTCAAAGTTGTGCACGCTGGCGATATCGCCTCCGTTTCCAAACTGACCGTCACCACAACTGGTGATACCTTCTGCGACAAGAATCACCCGCTGACGATTGCAAAGCCAAAATTCCCGGCAGCGTTGTACCGTGTGGCAATCACTCCCAAAACACAGGCGGATGCCGCGAAGATCTCGCCGACGCTCACGCGTCTGGTCGAAGAGGACATGACCCTGAGCTGGCAGAATGACCCCATTACCCACGAGACTGTTCTGCAGGGAATGGGCGACCAGCACATCGATGTGGCTCTGCACCGCGCCCAGACCAAGTTCCAGGTGGGGCTGGCAACGCACGAACCGAAGATCCCCTACCGCGAAGGCATCACTCGTAAAGCCAGTGGACAATACCGGCACAAGAAACAATCAGGTGGGGCGGGTCAATTTGGCGAAGTCCATCTACGCATTGAGCCATATCATGAAGGCGATTTTGAATTCACCGATGAGCTCGTCGGTATGAATCTCTCGAAGTCATATCTGCCTCCGATTGAAAAAGGCATCAAAGCCACAATGGAACGCGGCGCCTTTGCAGGCTACCCTATGAACAATGTGAAAGTGATCGTTTACGACGGCAAAGAGCACGAAGTGGACTCAAAGCCGGTAGCGTTTGAAATTGCAGGGCGTGAAGCCTTTAAGCTCGCCGTACAGAGCGCGGGTCCCGTGTTGTTCGAGCCCATCATGGAAGTGCGCGTGACGGTTCCCGACGCGAACATGGGTGATGTGATGAGCGATCTCAACACCCGCCGCGGACGTGTCCAGGGCACCGAAATAGAGCGTGGCTACACGACGATCGTCGCACATGTCCCCATGTCTGAGATGACGCGCTACACGACCCAGATCCGTTCGATCACGGGCGGACGCGGCTACTTTACGATGGAACTGCATCACTATGATGTGGTGCCAACGCATGTCGCCTCTCCCATTATTGAAGCCCATAAAAAGGAAATGGAAGCCAAGAAGGAAGAGTAAGCTTCAGGGTGTAACAAAGAATAATAAAAAGGAGATGATTGTGAAATCATCTCCTTTTCTTACGCGCTTAAACAAGTACAATACCGGCATGCCTCACGTTCGCTTCCCGCCTGCAATGAAGTTTTACGTCAACAATCAGCCGGAAATTTTTGTGCCTGCTTCCACAGTGAATGAATTAGTGGAACAGGTCATCGAGCAATACCCGTCTGTTAAATTTCATCTTGTTGACTCAGGAGGCAATCTGCGCAGGCATTTTAATGTGTTCGTCAATGGGACTCATATCCGCGACCTGAGTGGTATGGATACGGCACTAAAGGAGGAAGATAAAGTTATCCTAATGGCGTCTGCGGCAGGAGGCTAACTTCTCGTCATTGCAAAGAGGGTGCGCGAAGCGTCCCAACGATACTGGTACCGTGTGCCAGCGCTGTGAGCAATCTCTTGCTATTCTATATGAGATTGCTTCGGGCTAACGCCCTCGCAATGACGGTTTGCTTGATTATTAACTTGACAATTTGGGTAAGAACTGTAAAATAACGCTCATCTTACTTAAGTACTATGAAAACGGTTACCTATTGCTTGTGTCCAGGGCGGGGCTCGTAACCACCACCTGAGACACTTTCCGCAGTCAACAACTCCCCATTTGGGGACCGTCTCAGAACGGTGGACGACTCCCGCGTGCTTTTCTCGCGAGGCGTTTAGTCGCCGTTCTTTTATTTCGGCTGTTGGCTGCTTTTATTTAAGGGACACATGACCTTACTCGACTATAAAGTGTATCAATCGGATCTGGACCCAGGGACGGACCTCACTGCCCACGTAGGCAATACTCCCCTGCTGCCGTTGCGCAGACTCGGGCGTGGTGTGTCTCCGCGCGTCCAGATCTTTGCCAAAGCGGAATGGTTCAACCCCGGCGGCTCTGTAAAAGACAGACCTGCGCTCAACATCCTTCGCACCGCGCTGGCAAACGGGGATCTTGGGAACGGCAAACGCCTGTTGGATTCAACGTCCGGCAACATGGGCATTTCGTATGCCACATTCGGAGCAGTCCTTGGGATTCCCGTCACGCTGGCGGTTCCAGCCAGCGCAAGCTCTGAACGGATTTCCATCCTGCGCGTGCTGGGCGCCGAACTGGCCCTGACCGACCCCACCGAAGGCTCAGACGGCGCGATCTTGAGGGCGCGTCAAATGGCGGAAGAACAACCAGATCTCTACTGGTACGCAAACCAATACAACAATGACGCCAACTGGCATGCACATTACAAATCCACGGGTCCTGAGATCCTCCGCCAGACCGGTGAAAGCATAACTCACTTCGTGGCAGGTCTCGGCACATCGGGCACAGTGATCGGCACGGGCAGGTACTTGCGTGAGCAGAAGCAGAATGTGAAGATCATCGCCTTTCAGCCGGACGACTCCTTCCATGGGCTGGAGGGGCTGAAACACATGCCAACCGCCATTAAACCCGGGATCTACGATCCAGACTTTGCCGATGAAACACGTGAGGTCCGAACCGAGGACGCACATGAAATGGTCCTGCGGCTGGCACGCGAGGAAGGCTTGTTTGTGGGCATCTCGTCGGGTGCGGCGGCTGTCGCGGCATTGCGCGTAGCAGAGGAATTGGAGGAAGGCGTGGTCGTGACCCTCTTCCCGGATGCAGGCTATAAATACCTGAGCGACAAATCCCTGTGGGAGGCGAAGTGACTCTAGCCATCGCGAAAGAACTACTTGACCAAATCCACACCCATGGAGAGCAAGCCTATCCTGAAGAAGGCGCGGGGTTCCTCATCGGTAGTGATGGCAGGGTCGATAGTATCTTACCCCTAACCAACGCACGTGAGGAGGAGGCGCGTCATAACCGCTTCCTGATCACGCCTGAAGATTATCTCAATGCCGAATTAACGGCGGACCGGCTCGGGCTGAGTCTGATCGGCGTCTTCCATTCGCATCCAGACCACCCGAATCGTCCCTCCGAATATGACCGCGAGTGGGCACAGCCTTTCTTTTCCTACATCATTACAACTGTGAATGATGGAAAGGCGGTCGAAAGCCGTTCGTGGAGGCTGTTGGAAGATCGTTCAAAGTTTGAAGAAGAACAACTACATACAGGACTTTAATATGACTCAAACTCTGCAGAAGGTGGATCACTCCGCCTTAAAGACAAATCAACTCGTTATCATTTCGCTGAATGTGCTGGCATTCATTTTGAACCTGCCGATCCTCGCGGCATTTGTGGCATTGATGATGGGAATCGGTTCCGCGCTTAAAATCCCCGGTTTTGGTTTTTTGTATAAGAGCATTTTGAAACCGCGCGGATGGATGAAACCCGACGTTCTGGACGATAACCCCGAACCGCACCGCTTTGCCCAGTTGCTGGGATTCATATTCATGACTGCCGGGTCGCTGGCGTTAGTTCTAGGCGCGAGCGTGCTGGGCTGGAGCCTGGTCTGGCTGGTCGCCGCGCTGGCAGCGTTGAATGCATTTGGCGGGTTTTGCGTGGGCTGCGCCGTCTATTACTGGCTGAGCCAGTTCAAGCTGCCCGGCTTCACCAAACAGCCGCCCTCAGGGACGTTTCCGGGGATGAAGCCGAAAGTGGGAGCCAGCCAATGAATGGAGAGCTCCTATTGCGCTTAGGACTGGCAGTCGTTATTATTGGACTGGGTGCGTTTGCCTACTGGCTGATCAACCAGCGGCTGCTGGTACGGGCGCGTAGCAACGTGATCACATTGTTCGGCACACTGCCAGACAAGCCTGTGCTGGTCTACTTCACTACGCCGGACTGTGTTCCATGTAAGACCATCCAGCGACCTGCGATCAATAGAGTGTCTGATCTGCTCGGCGAACGGCTGGAAG
Organism: Anaerolineales bacterium; assembly: GCA_025938055.1. Next base: position 15,652 of record JAICQC010000040.1, read on the forward strand.
TGGTCGAGATCGATGCGTACCAGCAGCCCGAGCTGGCGAAGACCTGGGGCGTGATGAGTGTCCCGACTACGTTTTTGCTGGATGCCCACGGAGAAGCGCGCTATGTCAACAACGGCGTTGCCCGCGCGGAAAAATTGCTGGAACAGATTCAGACGTTATAAATTCTTAACCACAAAGGTCACAACACTTGCACCGCACGCAAGTGCAGGTGAGGGCACGAAGGTTTAAAACCTTAAGGCAAAACGCCTTTCCCCTTTGTGTTACTTAGCGTCCTGCGTTGTAAATAAGGAGACTACATGCCCGTTTTACGAATCCCGACACCGTTGCGAGCCTATACCAACGGACAAAGCGAAGTGAACGTCAGCGGCTCGAATATTTCCGATGCGCTCATTGATCTGACGACCCAATATCCCGCGCTCAAGCCGCATCTTTTCAACGATGGCGGCGAACTGCGCCCGTTCGTCAATCTGTTCGTGGGTGAGAACAACATCAAGGATCTGCAGGGAGTGGACACGCCCATCAGGGACGGTGAGAAGATCATGTTGATCCCATCCATTGCGGGAGGCAAGCATGCTGCCTGAACTCTCACGCGACGAGATCCTGCGTTATTCACGTCATCTGTTAATCCCTGAAGTGGGGTTGGAGGGACAGCGCAAACTCAAGAACTCATCCGTTCTGATCATTGGCACAGGTGGACTCGGCTCGCCCGTCGCGCTGTATCTGGCTGCGGCGGGTATTGGTCGTATCGGATTGGTGGATTACGACACGGTCGATTCATCCAACTTGCAGCGTCAGGTTATTCATGGGACATCCACGGTTGGAAAATTGAAAGTGGAAAGCGCGCGCGCCAAGTTAGTAGACCTGAATCCCGATATTCAGGTGGACGTTTTCAACGAGCCATATACCTCAGAAAACGCGCTGCGCATCGCAGCGGACTATGACATCATCCTCGACGGGACCGACAACTTCCCAACCCGTTACCTCACGAATGACGTCGCCGTGTTCTTGGGCAAGCCGAATGTGTACGCGTCCATCTATCGCTTTGACGGGCAGGTGAGTGTGTTCCACGCCAAAGAGGGACCATGCTATCGTTGTCTCTTCCCCGAGCCGCCGCCACCCGGACTCGTCCCATCCTGTGCGGAGGGCGGCGTGCTTGGCGTGTTGCCCGGCACGATCGGCACGCTCCAGGCAACCGAAGCCCTGAAGGTGTTACTCGGTATTGGAGAACCACTGATCGGGAAGCTCCTGCTCTACAACGCCCTGGATATGTCCTTCGATTTTGTGAAGCTCAAGAAGAATCCCAACTGCCGCGTCTGCGGACCCAACGCCGACATCAAGGAACTGATCGATTACGAAGCGTTCTGCGGCGTGCCAAGCCATGACCATGAAGAAGAAGGCTCCGCTGGTGCAAGCTGGGATATCACTGTGACCGAGCTTGCTGAGCGCGTCAAGACAAACCATCTGAAGCTGATCGACGTGCGTGAGCCACATGAACTGGAAATTTCCCGCCTGCCCAATGCGACGAACATCCCACTTGGGCAACTGGCGTCACGTCTTTCCGAGTTGGACAGTGCAGAAGATTTGGTCCTCTTTTGCAAAAGCGGCAACCGCTCCAGCCGCGCGTTGGAATTACTCACCAGCGCAGGGTTCAAGAAGGTGAAGAACCTGAAAGGCGGCATCAACGCCTGGGCAAGAGAAGTGGATAAGAGCTTGCCGATTTATTAGCCATGTCACACCTGCACTGGCATACAGGCGCAAGTGTTGCGTGTGGCGCATCCTGAGCAGAGTCGAAGGATCGCCCGAAGCAATCTCCTCTTCACGAAAAGAAGAAAGACGAAAGAACAACTCCCGTCGAATTTCCGGCGGGAGTTGTTCTTTACAAATTCTTCAAGCGAG
>JAICQC010000449.1 GCA_025938055.1 Anaerolineales bacterium
AAAGCAGGCTATTCTGTTGACGCCGTCGAAACTGGCGCACAGGCGCTTGAAAAGGTACAAACAAGTCAATACAGTGCTGTTCTCATGGATGTACAGATGCCGGACATGGATGGTTTGGAAGCCACACAGAAGATCAGGGAGCTTGAAACGAAGACCGGGCAGCATATCCCCATCCTCGCAATGACTGCTCACGCAATGCAGGGAGATCGAGAACGCTGCCTCCAAGCAGGTATGGATGACTATATTACGAAACCGCTGGAACCCAAAGTATTGTTTAGCGCACTGGACCGCTGGACTCAAACATCTGAGCTTTCACAGGAATTTGTGGAGCCTGTGCAAAACTATTCTTCTCAAAGCGGCTTTACTGTTGAGATGGATGATGGACTGTTTGGGGAAGAACCATCATCGAGTCCTGAGGAAATCGAAAAAGAAATACCTGCTTTGCAGGAAATTTCAGCAGTGAATATACTCCCGGTCGATTTTGAGGCGGCTATCGGTCGATTTGATGGCGATTATGACTTTATGTGGTCACTGCTTCGTCAATACAACGAGCAATTGCCGCAGCGGATCATAGAAATCCGAGCAGCTGTACAGGATCATGATGCAGGCAGGCTTGCCCGGCTCGCTCACAACCTGAAAGGGGTATCCTTGAACTTCAGTGCGGATCTGCTGGCTAGCCTGGCACTTGGATTGGAAGAGCTGGGTCGGTACGAAGACCTGACGAACGCTCCTGTTCTCCTGTCTCAATTAGAGACGGAAGCCATACGGCTATCAGACTACTTATTGGTAAAGAGTTCGTAAGAGAGGAACAGTATGACACGTATTCTTGTAATCGATGATGAACCCATTAATCACCAATTGGTTGGCCGCGCATTAGCGACTCTTCAATGGGATATTCATTTTGCGGAGGATGGCAAAAGCGGAATCTCTCAGGCACGCAGCCTAAAGCCCGACATCATCATTACCGATGTAATGATGCCGGATGTGACTGGGTATGAAGTTACACGTATTCTCCGCCGTGAACCACAATTTGCGGCAACACCTATTTTGGTGCTCACTGCCCAGTCGGGCCTGGAAGACAAATTGAAGTCGTTTGAAGCAGGTGCAGACGACCATCTTACCAAGCCCTTTGATGCAGCGGAGTTAGTTGTACGAGTAACGGCATTACTAAAAAGAGTGGAAGCGGTCAAAGCATCCAGGATAGAGTTGCCTGTAGGGGAACAGGCACGCCTGATTGCCATCCATAGTTTGCGAGGGGGGACGGGGAGTTCTTCCCTGGCTGTCAACCTGGGAGTCGGCTTATTTTCCCTGTGGCGAGAGCCTACCATTTTGCTTGATCTCACCATGACTGCCGGGCAAGTGGCGTTGATGCTTAACATGAGTTTAAAACGCACCTGGGCAGACATTGCTCATTTCGCTGCAAATGATCTGGATCTGGACAGCTTAAGTTCGATCATCAGTGGTCACGAGAGTGGCATGAATTTTATTGCGGCTCCCACTTTCCCTTCTGAAGCGGAAACCTTGCGGCCCGAAACGTTGGGCGCAGCCCTGCGCTTGATCCGAACGCAATATGAATATGTCGTGGCGGACCTCCCGCATGATTTCAGCGAAGTATCGATTCAGGCGCTGGACGCTGCCGATCTGATCCTGATGGTTGCCTCCCCCGAAATGGCATCTATTCGGGCGGTAATTGCTGCTTTGGACACCTATGACAAGCTCGGATATCCCAAAGAAAAAATTAAACTGGTTTTAAGTGCTACATTTCCCCACTCGAGTTTGACGAAAGACAAAATAGAAGCGGCGTTTCGTATGCCAGCCATTGCGACCATTCCCTATGTGCAGAATCTCTTTGTCGATGCCATCAATTTGGGTCAGCCGCCTGTCCTTGAGAAGCCTCATGAAGCGGTTTCCGGTTTGCTGGAAGACTTTGCTTTTCATCTCAGTAAAGATGCTCACAAGAAAACCAAACCTGATACCCCAACGGAAACATGGAAGAGAGTGTATAAGCGCTATCAACAGCGAAAAAAGTAAGCCATAGCGGCGCTACTGTTGCGATAGGCTGGTTTTCATTTTTGACAATCAAAGAAAAAACAATTTTGTCAGAAGCTAAGAAATGATCATTTCGCCATATTATTATGTGCGCCGCTGCAGCGGATTCGCTGCGCAATATTCCACAGGGCAGAGTCCCGAATGAACCGAAAGGAAAGTTTTGAAATGAGCAAGAAAGTGTACCCCTCCGATGTGTTGGAACAGGCGCAGGACGTGATCGTGGGCTGGAGTCAGGTCAGTGCCACGCTGGCGTTAGGCACGCTGAACCCGGCTGCCCTCACAGCCGACATTACAACCGCCGGTACGCTCGAGACGGAGATCAGCAAGCTCGAGATCCAGCTCGCCGAGAGGCGCGACCAGCGCGACATTGTCTATAACAACATGTGGGATAAGATCAAGCGTGTTCGCGCCGGGGTGAAAGCCAACTACGGCGACGACTCACAGCAGTATGAGATGGTGGGCGGCACCCGCACCAGCGACAGGAAGCCCAGGGCACGCAAAGCCGTCCCAGCCTAGGAATAGAATACAGCCTGAAAGAGGCCTAAAAGAATCAGACCCTGCGAGACGTATCCCCTGCAACGGGAATAAAGTCTCGCAGGGTCTGGATTTTATTCTAGCGCCCCATCGTTAGTCTGTGATCAAGGCTCGACCCTCACTTCGGCTTGGCGGGCAGGCGTTCGCGGATCTGTTTTGCGATCGAGAGCCAGAACGTCCCCACTTCTTCATGTTGCTCCTGAAAGTCCTTCCACAGGTCCGTGTAGTCCATGCCGGCCTGGTAGGATGTGACGGCGCAGGCGATGCGCTTGGCGACTTCCGTGTCCCATTCGGTGAATTGTTCGTTCTTACCATTCATTTCGGTCTCGCCTTCCTGGAACCTGCTTCCGACCTTCCCTCTCGTATTAGCATGGCTCACTCCTTTCGCTACAATACATATTCCGAGTATACAGGAAAGCTCCGCCTCTGCACATACGGGGAGTTAAGAGCTTCGTTCCTCTTGCCTTAATAGTATCTTTCCTGTTTTGGGGCGGCAATGGGAATGTGACGGGGTAAAATCAGGCGTATAGAGTTTACAGACAATGATCGAAACGATTACGAAACAACTCAACGCACTCCTCACAACATGGAAGACAACCTACAACCGGCAGGGACAGACGGGCAAGATATTGTTTGCCATGCTGTCGGTGTTTCTGTTTTGCTGTCTTTGCTCGATTCCCATCAGCGTGCTCCGCTTTGGGTCGCGGGGTGCATCCACGCCCATTCCAAGCCCCAATACCTTCCCGACGATCGAGGGGACGCAGCCGACCCCGACACCTTTGTTCAACTTTGACATTCCGACGCTGACTCCCTTCCCAACACTCACGTTTTCCGTTCCCAGTCCATTCCCAACCCTGACGCCTGAACCGACGGGCAGCCCGACGGCAACGTCCATCCCTCCAACAGTGACCTCTTCGCAGATGCCGCTCCCCACAATGACCGCGACCCAGCCGCCTCCCACGAATCCACCCGCCACCCCGACGAGGGTCAGTCCAGTTCGAATCCTCGCGGTGAACAAAGCGGAAGAATATGTGGAGATTCGAAACGATACGAACACTCCGGTGAATCTGCGCGGCTGGAGGCTGGTCTCTGAACTGGGGAACCAGTCCTGTGCGCTGCGCGGAACCCTGGACCCGGATGAAATCCTCAGGATCTGGGCACGCCGTGGCAATCCCGGGTTCGATTGCCGGCTGGGCTCCA
>JAICQC010000282.1 GCA_025938055.1 Anaerolineales bacterium
ATAGTTTTAGATTAGTGTTTACAGGAAATTAAAACCTTAAATCCTTAGCTTTTGGGCAATAAAGAGTTTTGTGTCCAAACAGGGCAGCAGGAGGATGAAGCGGGACACTCCTGTTGCCTACTTTGATGCAAATAGCTTCGTTTGATGCTCGAAACTTTCCCTCTTAACTGTAAGCCTTCAATTCAATCTAGTTGTTATTTAAATCACAAAATTGACTTTTTAGCTGAAATACTTATATTGAAATAAGAATTCAAAATAGAGATAACTTCGTGAGTAAACAACTCAATATGCAAGGTGAAGTTTCCAAAACTCGTTGTCCCAAAATATAAAGTTTAAAAAAACGAAGGCAAGGCTTAATGAATATAAGGGCTCTTCTGCCCGTGCCGATCATGCCGTTAGGACGATGAAGGTTGAACGGGAAGATCAAAAGGAGAAAAACATGGATCTTGGCGCATTTTCGATTAGCCTGGCAGTAAAGGATATCCACGCTTCGAAGGCATTTTACGAGAAGTTCGGTTTCGAGGTCTTCGGTGGAGATATTTCGCAGAACTGGCTGATTTTGAAGAACGGAGAGCATATCATCGGGCTTTTCCAGGGAATGTTCGAAAGGAACAGTTTAACCTTCAATCCCGGCTGGGACTAGGATGCACAGAAACTCGATACCTTCACGGATGTTCGCGAACTACAGCGCCAACTGAAGGCACAGGGCGTGGAACTCATGACTGAAGCAGATGAAAGTACAACGGGACCCGCCCACTTTGTGGTGCTGGACTCAGATGGCAACCCAATCCTCGTTGACCAGCACGTTTGATGTGCAAGAGATACTAAAGAGACCAGGTTCATAGAGAACCTGGTCTTCTGTTTTGGACGCGCCCCGGGGACGGCACGTTATGCCAGGGTTTTATCAGCAGTGGGTTGAATACTTAACAGTTCTTTCTCTGACCGAAAACTCTTTTTCGACAAGAAAACAACAAGGATCGCAATGGCACAGTTGACGGCGATCGTGAAATAGTAGATTCGCAAATCAGCCGCGGCAGGCGGCAGGACAGGAAGAAGATTGCTGGTTATGTTTCCTGCCGCGTGGAACAGGAGCGCGAGCAAAAGACTTCCATTTGTGTTGATGAAGATCCACGTGTAGATGGTTGAGACCGCAAGAAGGTTGATAAAGAACCAGTGAAGCGGCACAGCCGACAGAAAACTTCCTTCTGTAAGAGCATAGGGGAAATGCCAGATCGCCCATAATGCTCCAAGAATCAGGCTTGAAATCAGCGGGGAATAACGCTCCAATAATTTCGGCAGGGCAAAGCCGCGCCAGCCGATCTCCTCAGTGCATACTTCTTTATCATTGCTGTTTTCTCCAGATGTTTTTGTCTTGGTGGATGGTATCTGATGGGAACACATGCACCGGAGGAAAGTTACCGTGCTTTTTATCCGTTCGGAACGATTTGGAAGACCTTTCCATGCATGATTTGATAAAATCGTTTTATTCCATCGAAGGGAGTTTAGAAGTATGAACGACTCAACACACCCGAGACTCTTGCAGCTTGCACTGCGTGTGACTGGTTTGATCTTCACCTTCGCAGTCTATCCCCTAACACGGACCTGGCCCTCCGGCTGGGCATGGCACGAGGGACAATCCGAATATCTGACGATGATCATTGGCATCTACGCTACGCTCGGAGTTTTTCTGCTGATCGCCGCTCGTGACCCGCTGGAGCATCGCAGCCTGATCTGGTTCACGGTCTGGTCGAGCCTTGTCCATGGCGGGATCATGGCGGTGCAGGCGATCCTAAACCCCGAACACATCGGTCATCTCTACGGCGATGTGCTGGGCTTGTTCATGGTCGCGGGCGTGTTGGCTTGGTTGATGCCGAGGAAGTTAAATGAAAGGACTAATGGTTGATGCAAACATTTTTTGCTGAATTTCTAAACCTTATACAGCAACGCCATAAGGAGATACTTGAGGCGCTTGATGGACTTCCGCCAGTCGCCCTCGATTGGGCTCCGGGTCCCGACATAAACTCAATTAGCGTACTTGTGTTTCACCTCACTGGCGCTGAACGATACTGGATCGGGGATGTCGCAGCACAGGATCCCACCGAGCGTGACCGGGACGCGGAATTTAGAGTCCATGATGTGGAGATAGGTGTGTTGAAGAAACGCCTTGCCGACAATCTGGAGTACGCCCGCAACACGTTGGGCAGATTCACAATCCAGGATCTGGAAGGAGCGCGTGTATCTGCCAGAGATGGACGGACATTCACAGTCGCGTGGGCATTACTGCATGCACTCGAACATACGACACTCCATCTGGGTCAGATTCAGATCACACGCCAACTTTGGGACCAATCACAGGGTAATGGCTAGGTTTTCTCATTTCGTCACACTTGCACCTCCTGGCACCGTACGCCAGGACAGGTGTGCGTGCCAGTGCAGGTGTTGCGAGGTGCTCGTTGCCGCCAAGACACCACTCCTCGCAATGACAGAATGTCTTTAAACCTTTTCCCTCTTAAACTGCGTTTCATACAACTGAGCATATAACCCATCGAGTGCGATCAACTCGTCGTGTGTGCCGCGTTCGACAATTCTGCCTCGATCCATCACCAAAATCAGGTCCGCGGCGAGGATCGTCGATAGGCGATGCGCGATCACAATGCTCGTCCGTCCTGCCATGACGCGCTTCAACGCGTCCTGGATCAGGGCTTCCGATTCGCTGTCGAGGTGGCTGGTAGCTTCGTCGAGCACGAGGATGCGCGGGTCTTTGAGAATGACGCGCGCCAGAGCAATGCGCTGTTTCTCGCCGCCGCTCAGACGATAGCCGCGCTCGCCCACGATCGTGTCATAGCCATCGGACAGATCCACGATGAAGTTGTGCATGTTCGCCGCCCGCGCCGCAGACTCGATCTCCGCCTGAGTCGCGTCCATTTTGGCATACATCAGGTTCGTGCGGATAGTGTCGTGGAAGAGATACGTTTCCTGCGTCACCATGCCAATGGCGGACGAAAGTGAATCGAGCGTCACATCGCGTAAGTCGTGCCCGTCAATACGAATGACTCCCTCGGTGGGGTCATACAAACGCGGGATGAGATAGGTCATCGTCGTCTTGCCCGCGCCGGAGGGACCCACCAGCGCGACCAGGCTTCCGGGGCGCGCCGTAAAGGAGACTCCCTCCAGAGCGATGTCGCGGGCTTGAGAGACAGATTCAGTTTCGATTACGTCAGATCCGTTGTCCTGAGCGTGTTGAAGGGCGGTTGCTTCCGGACCGTCGACCGCGGACCGTGGACGGTCTTTGGTTTTTTGTCCATCGCGCTGTCCTGACTGCCCGTCAGGGCGTGTCGAAGGGTCTGTAGTCGGTTTCGACAGTGACAGCACCGCGCCCACATCCTCATGCCGTCCGTAGCGTTTGACCTCTTTCAGGAGAATGGACTCATCCACGCGATAATTGAACGTCACGTTGTCGAATTCGAGTTCGCCTCTCACATCATTTAAGACAATCGCGTTTTCCTTTTCGGCAATGTCCTGCGGCAGGTCGATGACCTCGAAGACACGCTCGAAACTGACCATCGACGTGGAGAACTCGACAGGCGCGCCCGCCAGTCCCTGCAGCGCACCATAGAGCGAGCCGAGATACGAGCCGAACGCAACGATGGTCCCGACGGTGAAGACATCGGTAATGACGAAATATCCACCAAGTCCGTAGACCAGCGCCGTGCCAATCGCGCTGACGAGACCAAAGATGACGAAGAACGTCGAGCCGACCACCGCGCGGCGGATGCCAATATCGCGCACGTTGGCGGCGCGTTCACGAAAGCGTTTTTCCTCCTCAAGGGAACGACCGAACAACTTGACCAGCAGCGCTCCGCCGATGTTGAGGGTTTCGTTCATGTGGGCGTTCATCTGCGCGTTCATCTCCATGCCCTGGCGGGCAATATCGCGCAGCACTTTGCCAAGCCGTTGCGCAGCTAGGATGAACAACGGCAAGATCAGCACACTGACCAGGGTCAGCCGCCATTCGAGCGTGAGCATGACCGCGATCAAGGCGATCGCCTCGATGAGGTTGGTCACGATGTTGACGATAGTGTTGCTGATGGCGTTCTGGGCGCCGACCACATCATTGTTCAGACGCGACATCAACTCCCCGACTTTGGTGTTCGTAAAGAAGCGCAGGGACATGCGCTGCAGCCGCGCGAACAGTGAGGAACGCAGGTCATAGATCACGCCCTCCCCCACCGTCGCGTTCAGCCGCCGCTGAAAGACGTTGATCACGCCGGTAAACGCAGGGATTGCCAGCAGCCCTACCGCGAGCAGGATAAGCCGTTGGGTGTCCCGTGCGGGAATGACCACGTCGATCATATTGCGGAAGATGAGCGGCGTGAGCAAGGACAAGCCCGTTGTTAGCAAAATCGTGACGAGCATGCCCGCGATATGCCACCAGTATCCGCGTGCATACGAAAGGACGCGTAAGAGTAAATCACGAGTGACCTTGGGTTTTTCGTCACCCGAACGCATATATGCAAACCAACCACCGCCACCGTGCCACATAAATTTCGTCTCCTGAAAAGAGTAATTAGTAAATGGTAATTAGAAATTAGAGACTGGAGAATTAGGTAATCGACCAGCCGACTAGTCGACTATAAGACAAGAAGACTAATTTTGCAACTGGACGAAGGGGGAGGTCAATGAATGTTTGGTAAGGACAGTATAATTGCCTCCAACTCCTAAGGAATAAGTGAAGTACGAATTTAGTATCATCTGTGAATACCGCACGATCGGCAAAAGAGAGGGAGTCCGGTATGACTTTGATCAGTAAGAACATACACAGGGCAATCTTTCTAGTTTGTCCTGGAATTCGAAGGAACAAAAACGTGAAAACCAGTCGTCTTACTTCATTCAGTATTTTCTTCATGATCCTGTTCTTGAGTGCATGTGGCACGAGCGCCACTCCCCCTCATTGGACGTATGAAGGCGAGGAGGGTCCACAGCACTGGGGAGAACTCGATCCATCCTATGCCGTGTGTGGAACCGGAAAGAGCCAGTCCCCGATTGACATTGCCAACCCCTCGGAACAGGATTTGGCGAATATTTCATTCCATTATCAGCCGAGCGCATTAAATATCTTGAACAACGGTCATACGGTTCAAGTCAACTATGATGCCGGGAGTTATATCGAATTGGACAACACACGCTACGATGTACTCCAATTCCATTACCATGTCCCAAGCGAACATAAATTGGATGGCGAGTCTTTCCCTGCAGAATTACACATTGTTCACCGGAACCCGGAGGGAAATCTCGCTGTTGTGGGTGTTTTGTTACAAGCAGGAACTGAAAATGCCGCGTACCAGCCGTTCATTAATAATCTTCCCGTCGAAGAAACAAATGTGAAGGACGCTGGCGCAACCATTAACGCCGCGGATTTACTTCCCGCAGTACAAACAACTTCTCGTTACAGTGGTTCTCTGACCACGCCTCCCTGTACCGAAAACGTCAACTGGCTTCTTATGACAAACCCGGTCGAACTCTCTGCAGAACAACTCAGAGCGCTTGTTTCTCTCTTCGAGCACGGGAATAATCGTCCTGTTCAGCCGATCAATGATCGCGTTCTGGTGGAGGATAGTACCCCGTAAATCTGTAAAGATACCTATGAATCTCGAATTCAAACGATTGAATGAAATAGACTGCTCCGAAATTGCCGCCCTCAACACGAATCCATGGGTGATGCATCAGAACAGGGAGAACAACTCATGAATGCCTCAACGAAGAGCCATCGTCTTTCCATTGACCTGCTGACCATTCTGGCAATCGGTATCGTTTCATTCATAATCAAAAATGTGATCCATGAGGCGCTGGGGCACGGCGGCGCCTGTCTCCTGGTCGGAGGCACGCCACTGGTGCTCTCGTCGGCACACTTCGAATGTAATACTGCCTCCGTAAGCGACGCAGGTGGCCGCTTTATCTCTGCGGCGGGGACACTCGTCAACTTCATAGCTGCCTATTTCTTCTGGCTGGCATTCCGCCGCACGGCGGTCACATCACCAACATTGCGTTACTTCCTCTGG
>JAICQC010000044.1 GCA_025938055.1 Anaerolineales bacterium
GGCTGTGGATTGGCTCGAACAGATCTTCCGCGGCATCGAAGAGGCAGATGCCTTCCTCTTTCTCATCAGCCCAGACTCGGTCGCATCTGAGGTCTGCAAGGTGGAAATCAACAAGGCGGCGCAGAACAACAAACGCATCATCCCCATCGTCCTGCGCGATGTCGATCCGAAGATCGCTCCAGAGAACATAGCCAAACTGAACTGGACCTTTATACGCGAGACCGATAATTTTGAAGAGGGGCTTGCAAAGGTCAAGACCGCCATAGAGCTGGACTTGGATTGGCTGGAGGAGCATCGCCGCTTACAGGTGCGTTCCCTGGAGTGGCACCGCAAAAAAGATCCCAGCCTGCTCCTGCGCGGCAGGGACCTGCGCAACGCCCGGCACATGGTCGCCACCGCGACCGTCAAAGACCCCATCCCCACAGACCTGCAGCAAAAGTTTATCCAGCACAGCCTGCAAAGTGAAAGGAATCGAACCATCACTTTCTTCGCAACCGGCATTGCAGTGATCGCGCTGGCTGTGTTGTCTCTTCTCGCTACTCAGGCAAGAGACGAGGCCCAGGTCCAGCGGGATCGCGCTGTAACAGCGCAAGCAGAGGAGGCGAAGCAAAGACAAATTGCCGAAGCAGCGCGAGACGAGGAAGAGAAGCAAAGACAGATCGCCGAAGATGCACAAAAACTGGAGGCAGAAGCGCGGACGCTTGCCGAGAGCAACGAAATCCAGGCAGAAGCCCAGCGCAGCGCCGCCAGAGCCCAGATCTATATAAACCGCCCGGGAGAACTATACACCAGTACTCTGCTTGCGATCGACTCGATGCGAAGAGCGCCCTCGGATGAAGCAGAGGAAATTCTGCGGAGGAACATCAGCCTGCTTCCTCTCCCGGTGACGCAATTCGCGCAGGCAGGCAAAATCAATTCCCTGGCTTTTAACGCGGAAGGCGATACGTTCGTAACCGCCAGCGCCGATGGCACCGCCTGCGCCTGGAGAATTGAAGAAGAGCAGGTAGACAGCCTTTTTTGCACATCTCCCGATACGCCAGGGTTGAATGCCGCGGCATTTAGTCGGGACGGTTCATTTCTGGTTACGGGCGATCAGACAGGTCTCGTCCAGATATTGGATCCTCAGACCGGGGACCTGCTGCGGAAATTTCAGCGTGTTGAACCGCCGTCCAGTCAGGTCCAGATTGCGGAGGTGGACAGCGAAAATCCGCAGGACGAATCTACTTCACGGAACGTCCCGGTCCGCAGTATCAGCACGCGTCCCACGCAGGCACCACAAATTGCCGTCGCTTTTGACGATGGGTGGATCCCGGTCTTCAACCCTACTACAGGCAAGATCAGCTCTCCGCTGTGGATCGGCAACCGTCCGAATGTTTCGGGTGTCAGCCCGAATGGCACCTGGCTGGTAGCCGGTTCTGAAAACGGACGAGTGTCCGTCTGGAATTTAGGCAACGGGAGACGATTTTCCACTTCCACACATCGAGGTGGAGTCTTGGCAATGGCATTCAGCCCCCGAGAAAACAAAGTAGTGACTGCTGGTGGTGACAGCATTGCTGTAACCAACCTCAGTTCGGAGAAGGAACTTTACCGAATCCCTGTGCAGAGTCCCATCAGAGACATTGCGTTCAGCCCTGATGGTTCCTGGTTCGTCACGGCATCTGATGATCACCGGATTCGGACCTGGGAAACTCTTACCGGCAATGAACAGCACGCGATGTCACAGGATGGCGTTGTGACCGAGGTAGTAGTCAGCTCCGATGGCAAGTGGATCGCCTCGACTGGTGATGACCGGACCGCCAGGATGTGGGATGCACAGACCGGAGCGGAAATCTTCCAGATCCCGCTGAGCGCCAGCGGTGCCCAGCTTGCATTTGCCAATGATGATAAGTGGCTGGTTACCACAGACGCAAATGGCGCCATCGCCATCTGGGATGTCTCTGTGATGACTCTGCCAGCGTTGTCTGTGCCATCGGGCGGAATCGTATCTCATGTGGAATACAGCCTATCGGGCGAATGGCTGGCTGTTGCCTCCGCAGACAAGATCTGGCTGCTGACTCCCGATCCGAATTCCATTTTGAAAGAGTCTGGGTTCGGCTTACCGGCACAGGACTTCAATTCGAATATAACGAAACTTACCTTCAGCCATGACTTCACTTCATTAGGCATCCTCACAGAAGAAAATGAGGTTGCCATTTACAATCTTGAGGCGCGCAAACTCCAGCCAATCGCAGTGGCTGAACGTATTCAATCTATTGCGTTTTCACCAGACAGCCAGCAGTTGATCACGAGTGACTTGAATGGCAGGCTCCAGGCATGGAATGTGTTGGACGGTGAACTGCTCGTGGAGGCGGATGAATTTCCGCAGGGTTCTTCCCTCACCAGCGCCAGTGAAGCGCTGGCAATCGGCTCAGCGGATCAGATCATCATCCTGAGCAAGGATGGGAACGGCGACTTCCCCGCGATCGACTTAAGTGGAAATAAGGCGTTGCTGGTTTTTAGCGTAGACGGTTCTCTGCTGGCTTCGGGCAGTCCGAGCGGAGAGGTCACCGTTTTTCAGCATCAAGGCAGCCAGATTATAAAGCTAACATCCTTCACGAAAGGTCAGGCTGCTTCCCTTGCTTTCCATCCCAATGGAGACTTGCTTGCCGTGGGGACCGCGAAAACCGTTTATCTCATGGACATTGCCACCGGCAAGGAGGTTGCTCGAATTTCGCACAGAAGTTCAGTGAACAGTGTCTCATTTTCGGCAGATGGGAGTTATCTGGTAACCGCATCCTCCCAAGCACTTCAATTCTGGGAAATGGCTGAAATCCAGCAGGTTAGAAGTGAGGATTTAATCACAACAGCCTGTTCATACCTGTATAAGAATTTTAGTTCCGCCCAATGGGGGCAGTTCTTTGTGGGTGAGAAGTACGAACCTTTGTGCAAAGATTTGCCAACGCCTGAATGATGCAAGTCGGGATTAATTCCCGGCTTGTTTTTTTAAGACCAGGAAGTGTATAAGGCAACTCATGAACATGGCTGCGATAATGTGAAGTAGAATAAATCCAGACATCACTACCCCATTCATACAAATAAACCCCGAGTATTCTAGTAATAAAAGAGGAAAAATGGACCCCATTAAAGGCTTGCATCATGTGACGGCTGTCACCCGGGATGCACAGGTCAATGTGGATTTTTATCGCAACGTGCTGGGTCAGCGCTTCGTCAAAAAGACAGTCAATTTCGACTCCCCGGACAGCTATCACTTTTACTTTGCAGATCGGGTCGGCACGCCCGGGAGTGTATTAACTTTCTTCGTCTGGCAAAATGTGAAACGGGGGACGCGGGGCAACGGTGAAACTGCCGCCGTAGCATACAACATCTCTTCGGGTTCGATCGGCTTCTGGCAGGATTATCTCAAAGCCAAGGGAATTATCGTTCACCCGGTGGAACAACGCTTCGGTATGGAGATATTGTCCTTTGACGACCCGGACGGAATGAGCATCGAACTGGTTGCTTCCGGCTCGGCGCCCGATATCAAGCATTGGGAAGCAGGACCCATCCCGCAGGGACATGCGCTGAGCGGCTTTCATAGCGTCACGCTGTGGCTGGTCGAAATCGAGCCGACCGCCGATCTACTCATCAATCAAATGGGTTACACATTTGCGGGACGGGAAGGCAATCGGCATCTCTTTACCAGCGGAGCTGGATCGCTAGCAAATACACTGGATATCCTGCATAGTCCCGTCCAGCCTGAGGATATGCCCGATGAGGCGTTGTTTGGCGCAGGCTCCATACATCACATCGCATTCCGTGTACCCACTGATGATGAGCAGCTCGAATATCAATCCGCTTTACGCTCGGCTGGTTATGGAGTGACACCCGTGCGCGACCGCAGTTATTTCCATTCCATTTATTACCGCGAGCCGGGCGGTGTCCTGTTCGAGATCGCAACAGAGGGTCCGGGCTTTGCGATTGACGAACCCGTGGATGCACTGGGTGAATCTCTGAAGCTGCCCGAATGGTTCGAGCCCACACGCAGTGTTATTGAGCAGAGTCTTCCACCTGTCATCCTACAGCCCGTCGACTCGAATTCAACCCCTGAAATCGATGTGTAGACTTCCAGCCGCATGGGAGGCAGCCCATACAAATAATCTTTCCCTTGTGAAGGAACAGTTCCAGGGTTAGACGTGGGTTATCAAACCCAAAGTCCTTTAGGGCAGCAACAAGTTTTTCAGCATCATCTGGATGAACAGCAGCCCAAATACGCATGCTACCCAACTGCATACCCCCCGATCAATAAATCGCGAATATCATGTTCTTTCAGCAATTTCAAGAACTCTTTGAAGTCGGGCGGTAGCGTCAGCGCCATAATTGATTCTCTGCAATAATTCCATCTGTTGCAGACGTTCGAGAGGAGTTCTGGAAAGCCAATATTCCCTGTCCTGCTGGTCAGCCTCTTCAAAGGAAGAAACAACCAAGAAGGCAGTTCGATCTAGCCTGGGGAATTCATTCTCGTCCAGATATATAAGTATAGCGGAGCAAAAAACAGGTCGGAATGTCATTCCGACCTGTTCGCTTACACTAACATCCTCACCGGATTTTCGAGGAACTCTGCCAGCTTCTGCATGAACTGGGCGGCCTCCGCCCCATCGCTCACGCGGTGATCGACCGAGATGGTGGCTTTCATGCGCCAGCCGATTTTGATTTCATTATTTTCCACAACTGGGATCTGACGGGCCGAGCCAACCGCCAAAATTCCGGCTTCCGGCGGATTAATGATCGCGAAAAAGTTTTCCACATCGAACATGCCCAGATTAGAGATCGAGAAGGTGGAACCCTCGATATCATTGGGGCGTACCTTGCCCTCGCGCGCACCAGCGACCATACGTTTCACGTCCGCGGAAAGGGCGCGCAGGGGCGTCTGATCGGTATTACGGCTAACGACAGTCAGCAAGCCACCTTCCACCGCGACCGCCACACCCACATTGACCGCGCCATGGCGAATCACCTTATCTCCAGCAAAGGATGCATTTACATTCGGGAATTCGCGCAGAGTCAACGCGACGGCTTTGATGATGAAGTCATTCACCGAGACCTTCTCATCCTTGCCCAGATAGTCATTGATCTGTTTGCGCAGCGCCATAAGCGCGTCCATTTTGTATTCATGGGTCACATAAAAATGCGGGACGCTGGTCTTGGACTCGGTCATGCGGCGCGCGATCGCCTGGCGCAGCTTCGTCAGCTGGATGGTTTCATCTTCCGCAGCAGCGGCAACAGCCGCCGGAGCAGGCTGCCGGCTCGCGGCGGACGGCTGTCCACTTGATAGCGCGGCTTCCACATCCTTGCGGACAACGCGTCCGCCGGGACCCGTTCCCTGCAGACGTGATAGATCCAGGTTATTGTCGCGGGCAATCTTCTTCGCCAGCGGCGAAGCTTTAACGGGACCTTCCTGCTGCCCGTCAGGGCGTGGCGCGGCGGCTTGCTCAGAGGGAGCAGGTTCTGGCGTAGGTTGAGGCGCAGCTTCCGCCTTTGGCTTTTCAACGCTTTCCTTGGGTTGCTCTGTTTCTGTCTTCAGTTCCTCGCCGCCCGCATCATCTGTCTTCTTTTCAGTTTTTGGCTCAGCAGGTTTTGCAGGCGCATCTTCGATCTTTTCATCTGCAGAGCCCACAATTGCGATTGGGTCACCGATCGGGACAACACTACCCTCTTCCACCAGCAGTTTACGAACGACACCGCTCGCCGATGACTCTACTTCAACGGTGGCTTTATCGGTTTCGATTTCTGCCAGGATCTCGCCTTTGTTGACGTTCTCACCTTCATTCTTCACCCAACGGACGAGCACACCTTCCTGCATGTCGAAGCCCAGCTTGGGCATGGAGATTGTCTCAGCCATTATTTCAAGACCTCCTTTACCGCCGCGACGATGTCAGGCACTTGCGGGAGCGCAGCCTGTTCGAGGGTGCGGTTGTAGGGAAGCGGCACTTCCTTCTGCGCCACGCGGATAATCGGTGCATCGACATAATCAAACGCTTCTTCGTAAATACGGCTTCCGACTTCAGAGCCTACGCCATAGGACTTCCAGCCCTCTTCCACAAGGACAGCGCGGTTCGTTTTTTTGAAGGACTCAATGACAGGCTCCATATCCAGCGGACGCAATGTTCGCAGGTCAACGATCTCAATTTCGATACCTTCCTTGGCGAGCTCGTCTGCCGCTTTCATGGAAAGTTCGAGACCTTTTGAATACGTGACAACGGTGACATCCTTGCCTTCGCGCTGCACCTTGGATTGGCCGATTGGGATTGTGTATTCGCCTTCAGGAACCTCGCCGCGCACCTGATACATCGTGGCGTGCTCAATGAACAGGATCGGGTCATTCGACCGGATGGATGATTTCAGCAATCCTTTGGCATCCTCCGGCGTCCCGGGCGATACCACCGTAAGACCCGGGAAGTGCGCAAAGATCGCGTCGGGAGTTTGTGAATGGGTGGCGCCAAGCTGACGTCCACCGCCGCCCACCGCGCGGATGACCATCGGCACCTGGAACTGTCCGCCGAACATGTAATGAAGTTTTGGCGCCTGGTTGACGATGTAATCCATCGCCGAGAACGCAAAGTTGATCGTCATCAGTTCCGCGATGGGACGCTGCCCCACCAGCGCCGCGCCGATTGCCGCGCCGATGATCGCATTTTCAGCGATCGGCGTGTCTTTGATGCGGTCGGGACCATACTTGTCATAAAAGCCTTTGGTTACAGCATAGGTACCGCCCCAAACGCCCACTTCTTCGCCGAGAATAAAGACTGCCGGGTCGCGGTCCATCTCTTCCATTAGAGCTTGCGAGATCGCCTCGCGCATGGTTATTTTTGCCATAGATTCCTCGTTATACGATATTCGCTATTCGATACTCGTTATCGGCTGTTAATTTCTGAAGTTCGATTATCGAACATCGAAGGTCGTTATTCTTCCACATAAATGTTTTTGAACAAATCTTCCATTGCGGGCTCAGGGGAAGTTTCGGCAAACTCAACAGCCTGGTTCACTTCCTCTTCGACCTGTGCATCGATCTCGTCGAGCGCTTTGGCGCTGACCGTTTTCTTTTCGAGTAAATGCTTGCGGAAAATGCCGATTGGGTCATTCTCCTGCCACTGCTTTACTTCTTCCTGTTTGCGGTAACGTTCCGGGTCGCCCATGGAATGACCGCGGTAACGATAGGTGATCACTTCAAGCAAATAGGGCTGGCCTTCTGTACGGACAAATTCCATGGCTTCTTTGGCGGCATCGTAGACCTTCATTACATCCATACCGTCCACCTGACTATTCTTCATGCCGTAGCCTTCCGCCTTTTGCTGGATATCCAGAACTGCGGAGGCACGCTCCACGGCGGTCCCCATCCCGTATTTGTTATTTTCACAAACCCAGAGCACACGCAGTCCCCAGGCTTTTGCCAGATTTAATGCTTCATGGAAATAACCGATATTTGTCGCCCCGTCGCCAAACATACAGATCGTAATATTGTCATTCTTTGCATACAGATCGCCCAGCGCAAGGCCGGCGGCAATCGGCAGATGCCCACCGACAATGGCATGCCCCCCCCACATGTTTCTTTCCACGCTTGCCATGTGCATCGAACCGCCCTTACCCTTCGACATGCCCGTTGCCTTGCCGAGTAATTCTGCCATCACTTCATTAACCGGAATACCGCAATTGATGGCGACCCCATGATCACGATAGGCGGTAATGACACGGTCACGGGGCTCACGTGTTGCTATTAAACCCGTGGAAACGGCTTCCTGCCCGATATACAGGTGCATGAAACCGCCGATCTTACCCGCCTGATACAGTTCCGCGCCGCGTTCCTCAACACGACGAATCAGCACCATTTGATGATACAAATCAAGTAATTGGTCTTTCTTCATCTCTGCTCCCAAAATTATGATAGCGACCTACAGGCAAAATACATGGCGCTTGTAGCGCCACGGTGTGCTTTCCTCTCTGCAACCGCGAAATTATATCAGAGATTTTCCGTCCATTTTTCCATCAACCCCATCTACTTCACAGTAAAATAGAGGTATGGCTTGGTTCAGGGGCTCGAAGCAAAACGACTCACGGCTCATCAGGGAATAGACGGAAAAGCTTATTGTAAAGCCTTAGTGGGTCGCTGAAAGCGTACATCGAACAAAATATTACTCCTACATTAGTTTCTTTAGCAAGCCATCCGGGTTATTAAGAAAGACATTGCGAAGAAACAGATTCATAGCAGCGGAAATTTCGTAAGGCTTCATAGGAGCATCCGTGAAACGCATTCATATCCTGCTGGGCGTACAGTCACTCGTTGCCATCCTGGTTTCCCTTAATCGTCTCGGCACATGGACGCTCGGCTACGTGCTGCCTAATGAATTCCTTCGCTGGGTGGATTTCAACAACATGCTTGTCCTTCCGCTCATCAGTGTAGTGGCATCGTATCTCCTCAAGAAAACAATTGAATATGACTCGCCTGCACGCGACAGCAGACCACACATTGCCTGGAATGTGGTCTTCATCGTGGGGCTTTATCTGCTGGCTGCCAGCTATGGCGACCATGAAGTGACGAATTACCTGCACCAGCGATTCTGTGTCACTGATCTCAATAGTGACCTGTGCCGCATCATCATCTTCAATGATGATGAATTCAGTCATTGGATATTCTTTATGGGCTTTGTGATGGGCAATATAGCGATCTTATTTATACAAAAACTTTTTCCTCACCAGGGAGAGATTACAAGCACAGATCTTGTTTTGCTGGCACTGAATGCGCTTTTCCTGGGAGCGGGTGTTTTTGCGAATCTCGGCTTTGAAGAGATTGGGCTCGACCTGTACGTTGTGGCACTGCTGGCTCTTGTTTCCGCCTATTTACTCTGGCAACGCGGCAGGCAGCCGATGTTCGTTTATTACACCATTGCCTACTGGCTGGGTCTGGTGGGCAGCCTTATCGCGCAGGTGTTGAGGTGATCATTCAGCACAAGAATGGATGGCTTACTACGTTGGTCTGTGAGAGGAAGCGCTGGTTTGGTTCACCTCTTTCGTGCTACTACCGCACAGTCGCAACAAATCCATCAGTATGGTGTTACTATATTCGAATTCAGTCCTACCAAAGGAGAAGAATATGATTTACCTCATCTGGCTGCTTCGCATTATCCACATTGTGGGCGGTGTATTCTGGGTCGGCGGCGTACTGGTCATGACGTTTTTTGTAGGTCCCACGATGGGAGCGACCGGAGAGTCGGGGCAACGGTTCGTCGGGCACTTAATGAACAATCTAAAGTTCAGCAACCGAATGGCAATCGCATCTGGTTCGACGATTCTGGCGGGTTTTATCCTGTTCGCCCTGGATGCGAGAGCCGGAGCCTCATGGTTACAATCCGGCTTTGCCACCGGGCTTAGCATTGGTGCAGGGTTTGCATTGATCGGCTTTGTGTTCGGCATGATGATCGGCCGCACCACAAAAGCTATGGCACAACTCGGCGCGCAGATGCAAGGCAATTCTACACCCGGTCAGGTTATTGAAATGCAGGCTATCCAAAAAAAGCAGCGGACGTATTCAATGATTTCCACAGCAGCCGTGGTCCTCGCCACGGTCTTTATGGCGATAGCCCGCTACATGGTATAACAAAAGAGACCCGATGAACATCGGGTCTCTTTCTTGAAGCCACGTTCTCTCAACTCCGTTAAAATAATCCGAATTCACTTCGGAGAAATTCATGAATCCAAAACGACTTCGAGTTCTGGCTGCACTCCTGCTCCTCAGCCTTGCGCTTCTTTTATTTATTACGCCGGATGCTCCCTCCAGCCTCTATTATGCAAACATACCGCGACCGCTCGTCATCGCTCATCAGGGTGGAGATGGACTCTGGCCCGGCGATACCATGTACGCCTTCGAGCAGGCTGTTGAGATCGGTGCGGATGTTCTTGAGATGGATGCACATATCACCGGGGACAATCACATCGTTCTGATGCATGACGAAGAAGTGGATCGCACCACTGACGGCACAGGGCTTATCGAAGAATTGACCCTCGCCGAATTAAAGCAGCTGGACGCTGCATACAGATGGTCAAAGGATGGCGGCAAAACCTTCCCATATCGCGGACAGGGGATCCAAGTGCCCACATTGGATGAACTCTTTCAGAAATTTCCACAAATGCGTTATGTGATCGAGATCAAGCTGACACAAAACCCAATCGACAAACCGCTTTGCGATCTCATCCGCAAACACAATATGCAGGACAAGGTCATGGTTGCATCCTTCCATGATGAAGCCATGCAAAACTTTCGGGAAACCTGTCCCGAGATCGCCACATCAGCCTCGCGCGGCGAGGTGACAAGATTTGTCCTGCTCGGCAAAGTATTTCTGAGCGGTTTCATCGCCCCGCAGTACCAATCGATCCAGCCGCCGTATGATCCTGGTGAGTCTATGAATATTCCAATCATGACCAGGCGCTTTATCCGTGAGGCGCATGCCAAGAACATCAAGGTCGAGCCGTGGACTGTGAATGACCCCGCGCTCATGAAGCAATACATCCAATGGGGTGTGGGCGGCATCATGACTGATCGACCAGACCTGATGATCCAGGTATTGGAAGGATTGGGAATGAAGTAGAGTAAGAGAGCGATAAGCCGCAAAAGCTCATCGCTCTCTTACTTATCTCTATTTACTTCCAACTGTTTACTGATTCATTCCATCCATACTGTTCTGTCTTCAAACGATGGTCTTGGCGCGGGCTCAGCGATGAACTCCGGATAGCCAAGATAGATAAACGCGACGAGATGCTGGTCCGCTTCGAAACCCAGGAATTCTTTCACCTTTGGGTCGCGTGCCCATTCGCTTGTGCGCCATTTTGCGCCCAGCCCCATGGCATGCGCGGTAAGCAGCAGATTTTGCGTGGCAGCAGCAGCGGCTGCCAGATTTTCGAGTTCCAAAACTTTGGCTTCACTGGGCTTGTCCACACCGATGGCAATAACCACGGGAGCGCGCAGCGGCAAGGCGCGGCACTTATCGAACGCCTCCGGCGGGAATTCAGGATGTCGCGCCCGCTGCGAGGCAGCCATGACCTCACCCAGCTTGTTCCGTCCTTCCCCCGTTAGAACGACAAAACGCCACGGTCGCACTTTGTAATGATTCGGCGCCTGCACCGCTGCATCCAATAATTTTTTGATCAACTCACGCGGCAGCGGATCAGGTTTCACCTTTCCCTGCGAATGTCTGCCATGTATCGCTTCGAATAGATCCATGCTTCCTCCGTTCTATTGATACAATTCATCAGTAGGTTCTTACGGAGATGACATGAAGGTCTATTATTCTGAAGTGCATCGCAAACACGAGCCGCCCTTCGAGATTTTCGATGGCGGGCTGCGCGTGCCTTATCTTGAAAACCCGGACCGGATGGACCGAATCCTGAACGCACTGCGCCAGACGGACTGGGCAGAGATCATCGAGCCGAAGGATTTTGGACTCGACCCGATCTGCGCAGTCCATGATGAAGAATATCTGAGGTTCCTCGCTTCTGCCTGGACCGAGTGGCTGGCTTCCGATGCCAAAGACAAATCCACGCTGCTGCCTTCCACGTTCGCGCTCCGGCGTCATCCCCATAAACCGACCGGACTGCTGGGCCGCGCCGGCTACCATCTGATGGACCTGAGCGCCTGCATTGTCGAAGGAACCTATGCCGCCGCGCTGGCCTCTGCGAACTGCGCGTTGAACGCGGCGGAAGCCGTAGCAAACGGAGCACGATCCGCATTTGCACTGTGCCGTCCACCGGGGCATCACGCGGGCAAAGATTACGCCGGTGGATACTGCTTCATCAACAACGCATCGGTCGCGGCGAACTGGCTTTCCGCGCAGGGAAAAGTCGCCCTGCTCGACATTGACTATCACTGCGGCAACGGCACCCAGGATATCTTCTATGAGCGCGCCGATGTGCTAACGATCTCCATCCACGCCGACCCGAATGTGGAGTATCCCTATTACGCGGGCTACGCCGATGAAACAGGAATGGGCGCTGGGCTGAGTTTCCACAAGAATTTCCCGCTCGAGAAAGGCACAGATGATGATCGTTACCTGTCAGCGTTGGAGGAGGCGCTGAGTCTCATACGAGAATTTGCGCCGAAATATCTGGTCGTCTGCGCAGGAATGGACATCTACGCAGACGATCCGCTTGGGACGATAAAAGTCACCACACAAGGGATTGGTCAAATTGGCAAGCGGATTGCTGCGCTGGGGCTGCCAACGGTGATCGTGATGGAGGGCGGCTACAACAACGAGGCGCTTGGCAGGAATATCATCAAGTTTCTAGGAGAGTTTGAATGAGAGTCTATAAGATCATGCTCGTGATCTTCCTGTTTGTTTCAGCCTGTGCACCTTCCACCCAACAGCCATCTACTCCCACTGCACCTGCCAGCACGGCTACCCAAGAATCCACAGAAACACCGGAGGCCACCTCTACTGCCACAAAGACGGTTACACCTACAGTAGCATTCACCCCAACGATCGAGCTTTCCCCGACGGTCACTGCCACTCCGACTTTTGCATTCCCATCTGTGACAGTAAATAAGCAGGCACACTGCCGCTATGGTCCGTCCGTTGCCTACCTGCACGCCGCGGACCTATACCCGGGTGATGTTGGAAGCGTGCGTGGACGCTATATCTATAGCAAATGGCTATACATCAAGTTCGATAAACTGAATTACTTCTGCTGGGTGGCGCCGTCTGTGGTGGATGTGGTCGGAGATGTTTCCACAGTGGCATATACGGAACTTGACCTGCAATCCATCGGGAGCAATATGTACGGTCCACCTGGAAACGTGACGGCTGTTCGGGATGGGAACACGGTGACGATCACCTGGAATAAGGTGGAGATGACACTGGATGACGACCGCGGCTATCTGCTGGAGTTATTCGTCTGCCAGGATGGAGGCTTGATCTGGTGGACAGATTCGTACCCTGAGCAGGGTTCCACCAGCTATACCGTTCGGGATGAAGCGGGCTGCGCGCAGCCTTCGTCGGGCAAGCTCTATACGGTTGAAAAACATGGATTCTCAGAGCCTGCCATCATCCCCTGGCCCCCGCCATAGTAACGACAAAGTCTCTTACGCTTGAGGATTCTTGCTATTTCCATTCGCCTGCATCGCGAACGCGATCGCTCCCAGACTCCCGGATTGGTTTCCCAGCCCGGGCGGCACGATGTAATCTTCAATATTTTCTAGCAAGGATTTGCTGGACACATAATCGTTCAACAATTCGCGCACTCGTGCACGAACTTTCGGGAAGAGAAATCCGCGCTGCATCACACCCCCGCCCAGGATGATCTTTTTCGGGGAAAGCGTCAGAATGTAATTCATTAACGCGGAGGCAATGTAATCCGCTTCGAGATTCCAGAACGGATCATTCTCAGCGACTCGGGCGCCCGCCTGACCGAGCCGCTTCTCAATGGCAGGTCCGCTGGCGAGCCCCTCAAAACAGTCGTCGTGGAAGGGGCAAATGCCTTGAAACGGATCCCTTTCAAGGCTGTGCGGGATGCGAATGTGTCCCATTTCCGGGGCGAGCATGCCGATTAATGCTCCGCCATTCTTGATGTATCCGCCGCCGATCCCCGTGCCGATCGTTAGATAAAGCGAAGGGTCACAGCCTTTGCTGGCGCCCCACATGTATTCTCCCAGCGCAGCCACGTTGACGTCTGTATCGAGGACGATCTCGGCGTCCAGCGCGCCTCGCAGGCTGCCCAGTACGTCCGTGTTGCTCCAGCGCGGCTTGGGCGTAGCAGTGATAAAACCATAGGTCGGGGATTCAGGGTTCAGGTCGAGAGGACCGAATGAACCAACCCCTATGGCACTGACCTGTCCTGATGTCACAAATGGCTGAAAGAATTGAATCGCTCTGCTTAGTGTCTCTTCGGGAGCGGTGGTCACATAGCGGATTTCGTCCACGATCTGATCAGGTCCGTTGGCAACCACACAAACAAACTTTGTACCACCTGCTTCAATGCCGCCATAGAGTTTTTTTGTTTGCATGAGTCTATTTTACCGCCTGTCTCATAAAATGCTTTGTCGTGGAGCCATGTACAAGTTGAATTCACCCTCTTATTTTACAAGGTTGTGAGGCGCTTTGGAGCACCACAACTTAAAAAGACCTCCGGGCAGATGCCTGGAGGTCTTTTGTATTAATGGTTTTTCTGCGTCCTTGCCAACCGATTGAGCAAGCGCAGCAACTCCTGCATTTTCTCAGGCGCAGAGGCATCTCCAGTCACCACCGTATGTTCCCCTTTGTCGGTCTCCACGGTGATTACATAGGTAAACTGATCCGCAATGGATTCTGTATCAGCCAAATGTTCAGGAAGTTCTTCAAAATCGAGGTCATCGAGCAATTCCGATAACCTGTGAGCCTGTTCATCGGAGATCTCTTCCATTGTTAGATCCCTGGCGATCCTCATCCCGGCGAACCCGCCTGTCCGTTCGAATTTTATTCGTTCAACGTGCATCTCACCTCACGATCTTTTTGCGGGCGCGGCGCCGATCAGGCGGAGCAGCGCCTCAAGACATCCACCCGAATCAGGTGGAGGCGTCCCTCCTCCACTGCCATCCACCGATAAGCCGACTTCCGACCAGCCCTTCTGCACAGCCTGCTGCTCGATACTCCCAGCGCCGAAGAGTTCGCCCGCCGCCTGGTACGTCAGGTTGGCGCAATCCTGGAATCGGGAATTGGCGGTCAATTTGTCCTTTAAGGTGACAAACCAGATGCGCCCAGCCTTTTCCCAGGCGTTTCCTCCCAGTTCGAGGGCAGTGACATAAAATGCGCGGTTGGGAATCCCGGAATTGATATGGACGCCGCCGTTATCGGCAATCGTGTTTACGTAATCTCGCATGTGCCCGGGCTGCGGGTCTTTGCCAAGCACAGGATCGTCGTACGCCGTTCCAGGCGCTTTCATCGAGCGGATGCCAATGCCATTCACATTTTCCGTTAACAGTCCTCCGCCAATGACCCAGTCTGCTTCGGAAGCCGTCTGACCGAGTTGGTATTGCTTTACAAGCGATCCGAATACATCCGACATCGATTCGTTCAACGCGCCAGGCTGCTGAAAGTAATTCAGCTTGGCTTCGAACTGGGTCACGCCATGCGTCAGCTCATGCCCGATGATGTCGATGGCGATTGTAAAGCGATTGAAGAGACGCTCATCCTCAGACAGGTTCTCATCACCATCCCCGTAGACCATTTGCTCGCCATCCCAAAAGGCGTTGTCGTAGCCCTGGCGGTAATGGACGGTCGAGTCCAGACGCATCCCAGTCCCATCACTTGTGGTCCTCTGATAAATATCGTTGATCAGATCAGATGTGAGTCCGCTACCATCATACGCTTCGCTCACTGCTACATCGGTGGTGGGGGCATCGCCTTCCCTGCGCACCACCGTGCCTGGGAGATTTGACCCGTTCCTGGCATCGTAAATTACCCGGTCCTTGCCGCCCATAGCAACCCGGAATGTTGCAGCGTTAAAGTCTGCCAGCACCTGACGCTGTCCGCGCATCTGGGCAGACATTTTGAGGGTGTCAATCGCCAGTATTTTCTGGCTCGGAGTGCCGTTGTTCACTATGTTTATTAAGATGTGCGGAGGAATAAAGCAATTGACACCGGAATGCTTATGCATGACATGAACCCTTTCTACTCTGAGTAGATTTGGAAGAAGCATCACCAGTATACGTTGTTTTAAAGCGATTTTCAATAGCAGCTATTTGAACTTCTATTGCTCGCTCGAAAAAGGAATCTATGAATTGTTTAATAATAAAGAACGCCTTCTCTAAGGCGTCTTGTGATGATTGAACCTTAATGAGGCTCTTTACTTATTTCCAACAAAGTCTATTTTTGAGCTCCTACTTCATCCCAGAGATACAAAATCAACGAAGACCCTGGAAAAATTCGCGGACATCGTTAAGCCATAGCTCGGGCACGGTGAGGGCAGAGTAGTGGCCGCCATGCGGATATTCCGTCCAGCGCACGATGTTATGGCTATCCTCGCCATACCTACGAATGGCAATGTCACCATCTTGAAAGACAGCTACGGCAGTGGGCACGCCAGAATTCACTTTCGGCGCCCAAGCACTTGGATCGTGAGCGTTCTCGTAATACCACCGAATGCTTGAAGCGGCAGTACCGGTAAGCCAATAGATCATGAAGTTCGTTAAGAATCGTTCTCCAACTCCTTCCGGATCCATCAATTGCGTTATCCAAGCCATCAAGCCAACCGGCGAATCGGAGATGGCATAGGCCACCAACTGCGGCTGGTTGGACTGTAGCAAGTTAAAGCCAAATTTCACCTGCATGAATTCTTGCAACATTTCCAACCGTTTCTTTTCGGCTGGCGTAAAGGTAGCTAGATCTGCTTCGTCCACCGGACCCATCGGGAAAAAGCCCGTGGTGGCAGCGTTGAGGTGCATGCCAATGAACTTCCCAGGTGCCAAGCGACCCATCTCCGGACCAATGACTGCGCCGGCATCACCGCCCTGCACGGCGAATTTGTCATAACCCAAGCGATCCATCAGTTCGATAAGAGCCTTGCCGATGCGGATAGTGGTCCATCCCACCTCTTTGGTCGGACCAGAAAAACCAAACCCAGGCAAAGAGGGGATGACGACATCAAAGGCATCCTCCGCTTTGCCGCCATGTTTTAGCGGATCGGCGAGAGGTTCGATGTGGTGGAGGAATTCGACGAATGAACCCGGCCAGCCGTGGATCAGCATGAGTGGTATAGCATTGGCTACCTTCGATTTCACATGGATGAAATGAATGGTTTGGCCGTCGATTTCGGTCTTAAAGTGCGGCAGCTTGTTCAGTTCTGCTTCTTTTTTGCGCCAATTGAAACGAAGTGCTTTGCGCGCCAGATCCTTCATCCTGGC
This sequence comes from Anaerolineales bacterium, assembly GCA_025938055.1. The sequence continues at coordinate 16,898 of JAICQC010000044.1, forward strand.
CAGTTCTGGTCCCCCGTAATTTTGCCCAGGGATCACAGCCGGCCAAATCGTCTCTTTGATACGCTCATGCAGGTCGTCAAGTTGGGTCTTGGGAACACTGACTTTATACGGTTTGATTTTAGTAGACACTATTTTCTCTCCTCGTATCTATTAAGAATGAACCATCAGCCTTTGCCCTTACGGCTGCGCATTTCTTCATCAAGCGATTTGAAGCACTCTCAACACTAAACATAAATAGGAGTAGGCGTAAACGAATACTGTCTACGCATGGCTTGAATCAAAGTCAC
>JAICQC010000443.1 GCA_025938055.1 Anaerolineales bacterium
AAGGTAGCCAGCGAGAAAGCTGTTGCTCTCAAAGCTGCGTCCGACAGAGCCGCAGTCACCAGAGCCGCGGCTCAAAAGGCCGGGGCGGAGAGGGGTGCTGCTCTACGAGCCACTGTCGATAAGGCGACTGCAGCTACCGCTCCCAAGAAGGGCGTTGTAACCACCAAAAGCCTGCGTATTCGCGCAGACCACAACACCACGGCAGAAGTGGTTGCGGGTCTTGTGGATGGCAACGAGGTTTCGATATTGTCAACCTGGTCCGATGGAAAGAACACCTGGGCCAAGCTGGACAAGGGCTGGGCCGCCATGGTGCACGATGGCAAGACCTATATCAAGTTTGCCTAGAAGCACAGACGAACCGGATCGAATTCGAACGACGACTACAAAAAGGAGTATGAAATGGCACACACGATTGAAAGTTTAATTGCAATGATCCCCGAGACCTTACCGGGCGAGGCAGGTAAACGCGCCGACACCATCGTACAGCTGAACGTAACAGGCTCACAGGCTGGGCAGTGGAACGTTGCGGTGAAGGACGGGAAGGTCAACGTGGAAAAAGGCACGCATGCCGCCCCCGAGCTGACCGTGACCGCCGATACCGAAGACGTCCTGGCAGTCGCAGACGGAAAACTGGACCCGAAGGTCGCTTTCATGCAGGGCAAGGCAAAGGTTAAGGGCGACCTGTCTGAAGTGCTCGAGCTCGTAAAAGTGTTCAGCCCGAGCTAACCCCACCACAAATCGCCTCACCTAGTCAATACAAGGAGAATCACAATGAATCTACATCTATCTGCACCAAAGAACACCACCTGGTGGATCGCCGTCGTCCTGGGCGTGCTCGGGCTCCTGGGCAGTTTTATGACCATTCCGGTTATCAGCGGACTCAGCCTCTGGCTGTTATTCCTTGGGTTTGCCCTTCTCGCCCTGGCTACCATGACCGAAGGTCTTTAGCCTGGGAATACCACCCACGCTGTATGTAGAACCATAGATTGCATGAAGTACACAGATAAGAAGACCCGCCTTAATGGCGGGTTTTGATTTAGTATTAAACGTGAGACATAGCTCATTTGTAGAAGAAGACAAATAATTCTTTAGGATGTGAACTTTGTCTTGAAGGCTATTTATGAGTAAATTCATTGCAGCCGCCTCACTTGAGGCAAAAAGCCTCTAATTTGTCTTGCTCTCTGGCAAAACATCAGTCTCCATGTTGAGTTATCAATTCATCCGTGGAGGATCAGTTATCCCCTGATTAATTTATTGTTCCCCACGAGAGGATATGCTATCTCCTCGTGGGGATAACATAATTTTGAGAATTTTATTAATTCCCTTGTGGGGGATAAGACATCCCCCGCACAGGATAAGATAAAAATGCTATTTTTAAGACATCCCCTTTGCAGGATTGTAATTCCCCTGCGGGGAATAAGACATCTCACCCAGGAGATAAGAGATTTCCCGCCTGCTTTATCTTTCCCCCTGAAGGGAATAACATAATCTTGGGAATTTTATCAATTCCCCATAGGGACATCGCCCCTAAAGCCAGACCCTGAGGGTATGAAGCAGATAGCGGGTTTCCTGAATATGACAAATATCCTCCGAACCCCGTGAAGAATGTAACTAAGTTTAGACCTGATATAAAAATTGTTTCTTTGTAAACTGGCTGCAAGGAGTTCTATGCTACACTGCTGAAACTTATGGATAGATGCGCTTTTTAGTGATAGGAGTAAGCAATGCAGTCAAGGTTTAACTGGGCAGGATATCGTTTCTTTGTCTACGGATTTTTCGGGGGAGTTTTATTCTTACTGATCGGCACCTGGATGGAGCTTAACAGGCATCACCTGCCGCTTACCTTCTGGTCCTTCTCCTACCTTCATCGAACGGTTCCCATGATCCTTATGCTGGACCTGGCTCCGCTGGTTTTTGGGGCAATGCTGGGTCTGTTAGGTTTACAGCGTAATCTCCATTCCACGCTTGCCAAGGCAAAGAGAGAGTGGGAGGTGACCTTCGACGCCTCTACGGACCCGATATTTGTGATCGATGAGCATAGCCGCATCGTTCGTTGTAACCGCGCGGTGACCACCAGGCTGAACACAAACTTTCCCAACGTAGTTGGCAAATTGTTGTCTGAGGTCCTCGATGTAGGGCAAGCCATTGACAGTGAGCAACCTTCAAACCATGAAAATGAGTTTCCCTGGCTGGGACGCCTCTATGATGTCTCTATTTCCCGCATCGCTTCTGAAGGGGAATCGGATCGTTCTCTCTTCATCTTACATGATATTACGGAGCGAAAAACCGTAGAAAAGACATTGGAGGAACGGGAGGCTCTTTTTCGGGCATTGTTCGACCTTTCTCCCGATGCGGTCGTTGTTGTAGATCCGCACGATCCAAGTGGCGCGTGGCCGATTATCGATTGCAATCAGGTAGCCTGCCGGATGAATGGCTATGAACGCGACGAGCTGGTCGGTCATTCCATTGATATTTTGAACGTTGCACCCGGCACGGAGCAGGAGCGATTTAATTATTTGGACCAACTGAGAGCGACAGGCCATCTTAAGCTCGAAGCACATCATCGTCACAAGAATGGCTCCCTGTTTCCCGTCGAAGTTTCCACCACGCTCATCCAGGTGGGTGATCGGGAGCTTGTGCTTGGTTTGGATCGCGATATCACGGAAAGGCGTCGGGTTGCAGCGGAACTTATGCGTGAAAAGCAATTCTTTGAATCGCTAGTACAGAACAGCCCTGCTGCCATTGTTGTCCTGGACGATAACGAGAATATCATTTCCTGCAACCCGGCATTTGAGGAGCTATATGGCTATCAAAGCGGCGAAGTTCTGGGCAGCAGGCTGGATACCCTGATCACTACGGCAGAGACGCGCGCAGAAGCACAACAATATACACAACAGGTAAAAAGCGGCACCGTCCATGCGTTAGGGAAACGTCGCCGTAAAGATAATTCGCTGGTGGAAGTGGAAATTTTTGGTGTCCCCGTGTTTGTTGCCGGGGAAAAGATCGGGACGCTGGCGATCTATCATGACATTTCTGAGCTTGTACGTGCCCGCAAGGAAGCCGAAGAAGCTAGCCGCACCAAAAGCGAATTCCTTGCAAACATGAGCCATGAGATCCGTACGCCGATGAATGGCGTCATGGGTATGCTGGAGCTTGCCCTTGATACCTCGCTCAACCCCGAACAACGTGATTATCTCCAAACGTCGCTGCAGAGCGCGGAAGCTCTGCTCACCCTTCTCAATGACATACTGGATTTCTCGAAGATCGAAGCCGGCCGGCTTGAATTTGAACATATCAATTTCGGGCTTCGTAATACGGTGGAAGATGTTGCATATACGCTTGCCAGGCGCGCCCAGGATAAAGGGCTGGAAATGGCCTGCCTGATCGACCCGGATCTGGCTGCCGAATTGCGGGGTGATCCGGGTCGATTGCGTCAGATACTGGTCAATCTTGTGGGGAACGCCATCAAATTCACCCATCAGGGCGAAGTCGTCATCCGGGCTGAGACGATCAAAGAAACAGAAAAGCATGCCCTCATCCGTTTTGCAGTGCAGGACACGGGCATTGGCATCCCCTATGAACGGCAGGCAGCCGTGTTTGATCGCTTTACGCAAGCGGATGGTTCCACAACGCGCAAATATGGGGGCACAGGGCTCGGCCTAACGATCAGCAAACAGCTTGTCGATGCCATGGGGGGAAAGATCGGCGTGGAAAGTTCTCCCGGAGTTGGAAGTACGTTCTGGTTTGATCTTGAGTTTGAAAAACAAGCTCGGCAAAAACGTACCACAGCTCCATTAACCTTAGGTCCTGTCAATCTAACCCAGGCGCGCGTCCTGATTGTGGATGACAATCAAA
>JAICQC010000243.1 GCA_025938055.1 Anaerolineales bacterium
TCCCGCTCCTGTTCAAGAACTCAATGCTGATTGCCGGACTGGGAACATTTGGCGCCGTGCTTTCCTCTGTCCTTGTGGCGTATGGCTTCGCGCGCTTCGATTTCCGCGGCAAGAATCTCCTGTTTATGATCCTGATCGCTACGATCATCCTGCCAGTACAGGCGACGCTGATCCCCACCTATTTAGTATTTGCCCGCCTGGGCTGGACCAACACGCTGCTGCCTCTCATCGTCCCGCACTTCTTTGCGAATGGCTACAACGTGTTCCTGCTGCGCCAGTACTTCATGCAGATCCCGCGCGAGCTGGATGAAGCTGCCATGATCGACGGTGCCAACCCTTTGCAGGTCCTGTTCCAGGTGATCATTCCTCAATCCATCCCGGCGATTACCGCGGTTTCGCTGTTTCACTTCTTCTTTGCCTGGAACGACTTCTTCACTCCGCTGGTCTATCTGGCATCCAGCCCGGAACTGTGGCCGCTTTCGGTCGGCTTGCAGAAGTTCAACGCCTTATATGGAAGGCTTCCCAACCTGATCCAGACCGGCGCTCTGATCACCCTCGTATTACCTGTCACAATCTTTTTCTTCGCCCAGCGCATCTTCATGCAGGGGATCGTTTTCACCGGCGTGGAGAAGTAACGCATCGAGAATTCCATCCATGAAAACCCAGGTTTTGCAAATGGCGAAAGACACGGGTGATCGACGGATTGTCCGGCGCAATCGAAAGCCCACCCAACTCGATCACAACACTTTTCGTTTCCTGAAATATATTTGACTCTACAGAAGTCATGTATCGCCTATATCAAATGCAGTCCATTGGAGTCCCATGCCCTCGACCGATGAATCTGACATCCTGTTCTTTGACGATTTTTCCTCCGACTCTTTGGACCGTTCCAAATGGAATGTAGAGATTACCGGACCCGTCTACAACAACGAACAGCAAGCCTATATTGATTCACCCGAGACGATTTACACGGCAGAAAGTGATGACACAGCTGACGATGTAAACGGGGTGCTCGTCATCCACCCGCGCTACTGTCCGGGGTTCGTGACGCCAGAGGGAAACACTTTCGACTTTATCTCCGGGCGCATCAACACGTTGGGCAAGGTGGATTTCATCTACGGAAGCGTCGCCGCCCGCATGAAGCTTCCTGCCGGAACGGGTCTATGGCCCGCATTTTGGTCGATGGGATCCTTCATGCCGTGGCCCGACAATGGCGAGATCGACATCATGGAAAATGTCGGAGAGCAGGACTGGACCGGTGTAGCCATCCATGGTCCCGGCTATTTCGGTGAAACGCCGCTCGTCAACAAGAAGTATTTCCCGCAGGACAACGATGTTACATCCTGGCACACATATTCGGTTGATTGGACAACAGATTGCCTTTTGTTCAGAATCGATGGTGAACTGATCTACCGCGTCACACGCGGTATGGTCGAGCAATTCGGTCCATGGGCATTCGACAACCCAAAGCACATCCTCCTCAATTGCGCGCTTGGCGGCGCGTATCCTCTCAAGATCAACGGGATCCAATCTCCGTATCTGGGCATGGCAGAGTCCACAGTTCAGTTGATCAAAGAGGATCGCGCCAGAGTTCAGGTCGATTGGGTGCGAGTAACGAAGATAAAAGACTGATCTTTTGGATATGTATATGACAACCGGCTGGGAGTTCATCGATTCACAGGGCACGTTCAGGCTGCCCAACCCGCATCGCAACAGCTATCTTTACTTTCCACTGGTAAACGAAGCTGGCATGATGTCATCGGTGACCCCCACGCTTCACGGCGACGCGAAAACTGACCAGAATACCTTCCTCCTGTCGCCTGCTTCCGCGGAAGATCTGCACAACAGTCGCGCCACGCGGAATTTCTGGCTGCGGATCAACGAGACGTATGTCTGGTCAGCAACAGGGAATAGTGCCGAGCAGACCACTCGGAGTCTGTCCCAGGATGCGGACGAGGCGAGTCTCACCGCCGGTCTTCTCTGGCAGACCGTTGAGCGCAGGCATCCCACAATCAACATACGGGCAAAGATCACCAGCTTCGTCCCAATCGGGATGGATCGCGTTGAGCTAATGCGCGTCACGCTGCGAAACAGTGGCGAGCAGTCACTGCTGTTAACCCCCACTGCCGCCATACCGATCTACGGGCGTTCCGCCGATAACCTGCGCGATCACCGCCACGTGACATCCCTCCTACAGCGCACCCGATGTCATCGCAAAGGTGTCCTTGTGCGGGCGACCCTTTCCTTCGACGAGCGCGGGCACACCCTGAACCAGACGACATATGCCGTGCTGGGCACAGAGGCGGATGGAACCGCGCCAGTCGGCTTCTTTGCCGACGTGGAATCCTTCGTCGGTGAAGGCGGCACGCTCGACTGGCCCGAGGCAGTGATCGCCAACAAGATGGTCACACAGGTCGCGGGTGGGCGGAGCGAAGGCTATGAGTCGCTTGGGGGAATCCGCTTCCGGGATATGGAGCTGGCTCCCGGCGCGGAAAGGTCCTATATTCTCATTCTGGGCATTTTGCAGGAAGGCGAGAATCCGGAAGGATTATTGAAGCGCTTTGGCTCTGCGGATCGATTTGGCGAGGAGCTTCAAAAAACAAAATCGTACTGGTACGAGAAACTTTCAGCACTCCGCTTTGGGACAAACGACGCGCAGTTCGATGCCTGGCTGCAATGGGTAACCTTACAGCCCATGTTGCGGCGATTGATGGGTAATTCCTTCCTGCCTTATCATGATTATGGACGGGGAGGGCGCGGCTGGCGCGACCTGTGGCAGGATAGTCTGGCGCTGCTGATCATGGAGCGCAGAGATATCAGTGAGTTGCTGCTAGGGAACTTTGCCGGCGTACGCGCAGACGGTTCCAATGCTACGATCATTGGCTCGAAGCCCGGTGAATTCAAAGCCGACCGCAACAACATCTCGCGTGTCTGGATGGACCATGGCGCCTGGCCGCTGCTGACAACAAAATTGTATATCGATCAGACCGGCGATCTGAAATTCCTGCTGCGCAAGCAGGTTTATTTCAAGGACCAATTTGCTCACCGCTCCCACCAGATCGACACCGCATGGACGCCCGAGCAGGGTATACAACTCAAAACGAAAACAGGCAGGGTCTATCAAGGCACGATCCTCGAACACTTGTTAATTCAGCATCTAACCGCATTCTTCAATGTCGGTGAACATAATATCCTTTTGCTCGAAGGTGCAGACTGGAACGATGCTCTTGACATGGCTGGCACCCGCGGCGAGAGTGTGGCATTTTCCGCGCTGTATGCCGGGAACCTGCAGCTACTGGCGGAACTTTGTTGTGCTCTACACAAAGCCGGGATACGAGAGGTGTCCTTTGCAGCAGAGTTGGGATTGTTGCTTGACAATACTGAGCAACCAACTGACTTGGGCTCGGTCAGCGCAAAGCGAGAACGGTTGGGACGTTATTTCGATGCCACTTGCCATTCCCTGTCTGGAGAGAAAATCCGTGTCCCGCTCACGGCTCTGGCACATGACCTGGAGCGCAAAGCTGGCTGGCTAAGGGAGCACATCCGCAGCAGTGAGTGGATTCGAAATGGCAGTGAGATCGGCTGGTTCAACGGTTATTATGACGATGACGGCCAACCTGTGGAAGGTTTGCGCGCCAGCGGACTGCGCATGACCCTCACCGGACAGGTCTTCACGCTGATGTGCGGCATCGCAACGGATGAGCAGGCAAGAAGCATCGTCTGCGCAGTGGATAAATATCTCTACGATGAGATCCTGGGCGGGTATCGGCTGAACACTAATTTCGGGACGTTGATGTTGAATCTGGGGCGCGCCTTTGGGTTTGCCTACGGGCATAAGGAAAACGGGGCGATGTTCAACCACATGACAGTGATGTACGCCAATGCCCTGTATAAGCGCGGCCTGGTCGAGGAAGGCTGGAAGGTGCTGGAGGGGATCTATCGCCAGAGCCGCAACTTCGAGCGCAGTCGTATGTATCCGGGCATCCCCGAATATTTCAATGAACGCGGGCGCGGCATGTACACATATTTGACAGGTTCCGCTTCTTGGTATCTACTGACCATGTTGACCGAGGTATACGGCATCAAAGGGGAGTTAGGCGATCTGGTGATCGAGCCCAAACTGACAGCGCGCCAGTTTGACGCGGACGGGCAGTGCAGGGTCAGTACGCTGTTTGCGGGAAAACCCGTGGAGGTCAACTTCGAGAATCCCGAGCAGTTGGAATACGGGCAGTATTGCATTGGGAAAATTAAGATCAATGGGAACGTAATCCCGATTGAAACTCAGCAGCATCGTGCAGTCATTCAGCGTGAGAGGCTCGCCGCGCTTTCGGATCCTGCTTATATCACGGTCAGGTTAACGGGGATTCAGCAACCCGAAAGCTAAATGCTTTCCTAACCAAATAAAAATCTCAGTTGCTTCCAGGGGGCGTTATAATTTTGGTTAATGAAGATCCATTATGCAAGGTGTCTCCTTGATTGACCCTTTCAAGAATGCGACTCGAGGTAAGAGGCGGGAACGTTTTACTGTTGGGGTATTGGCAAGCTGGCAGCTTTATGCCGGAACGATCCATACCCTTCTGAGCCCGATTGTGCAAGGGATATATACCGCTGCACGCGACCACAACTGCAACGTGCTGATCGCGGGCGGCGTCGTTTCCTCCTTTGTCCCGGAAACCCGTCCCGCTTGGCCCTTTCTCGCACCGGAAGTAGATTTCGTACCTGTTGGTCCCTGGAATACAGATGGACTGATCATCATTGCTCCACACCAGGGCTCCGAGAGTATTTCACGCTATCTGGAGCAAATGATTGCTGCGCGTCATCCAGTGGTATTTGTGGAAAGCGCGGAAAATCGGCCCGTCATCAGCCCGGATAATGCCAGCGGAATTTTCCAGGCGCTGATGCATCTCAGGGAGCATGGCCATCGCCGCGTGGCTTTCATCGCTGGTGGACCTGGCTGGCCCGGGGACAGCCAGGAACGACTTCAGGCATTCATCGAGGGGTGCGAAGAACTTGGTCTGGAGACCGAGCAACGCCTGATGGCGTACGGTGGATTCTCCACGCCAGGGGGCTATCAGGCAATGCACCAGATTCTAGCGGCAGCTGTTCCGTTCACTGCTGTCGTGGCAGCGAACGATGAATCGGCTGCGGGAGCTATTCAGGCTCTGCGAGCGGCCGGGCAGCGTGTCCCTGAAGATATCGCCGTAATCGGATTCGACAACCGCTTCGAAGCCCGCAACCAAACGCCGCAGTTGACAACGATCGACCAGCCCGCGCAGGAGATCGGGTATCAGGCATTGAAATTGATGGTGCATCGTTTAAATGGCGAGGCAGACGCGTCCACGATGGTCCGGGGTCCGGCGCGTTTGGTGATCCGTGATTCTTGCGGCTGTCCGCGCGATGCCATCATCACCCGTGCCCTGGCCGATCTGGATCGGTCCGATGAGAAGCAAGATCCCTCCGCCGTAAAACAGCATCTGACCCAGACGATGAGCGATGCGGTGTTTGCAGGCGTAGGTCAGCTTGGCCGCGCAACCATCCACACCCACTGCGAACTCATCACGGAGGCGTTTCTGGCAAGCCTCCAGCGACGGGATGCAGGCTCCTTCCAATCCGCCCTGGGCGAAATCCTGCATCCCATCAGACTCCTGGATGAGGATGCACATGCCTGGCAGAACTCGATCACGACATTGCGGTACTGGTGGCCCGTGCTAGTGGAACCAGACCAGGTGGAAGCCTATCGTGAGGATGTGGATGCCTGGCTGGACCAGGCACGCATCACGATCAGCGAATGTGCACAGGCACAGCTTCTGCGCTACTTTACCAGGCAGGACACCCTGACACAGCAACTAAGCCTGATGTCTGCCGAGCTGGCAGAAACACTGGAACTCCCCCAGATTCAAAAGGTCATTAACCAGTATCTGCCTGCGCTGTCCATCCCACATGCTCAATTGGCCCTTCTGGAGCCGGATGGTGATAACCCGGTTGGCTGGAGCGTTCTCCCGGAAGTCACCGGCGAAGATCAAACCTCTTTTCAACGATTCCATACCCAAGAATTTCCACCTCTCAGCCGATACCCGGATGACGAGGCATTCCATCTCGCTCTATTGCCTCTCACTGTTCATAAAAAGCCAGCCGGCTTTGTTGCCTTCGATGCCGCCAACCTGGCGCCCTGTCTGGCTGTACTTCGTCAATTATCCTCCGCACTGGAGCGCATCCGACTTTACCAGGAAGCAGCCGAAGGCAGACGGTTGGCAGAAGAGGCAGACCGGATGAAAAGTCGCTTCCTTTCCACGGTGAGCCATGAATTGCGGACGCCGCTCAACCTGATCGTCGGACTGAGCGAGATACAGTTAAAACAATCTTCTGCTAATGTGCGCAAGTCCGTAGAAAAGATCCATACCAACGCCCAGCATCTTGGGCACCTGATCCGCGATGTGCTGGATCTGGCAAGCAGCGACGCCGGGCAGTTGCGCCTGACCTGTGAGCCGCTGGACCTCGTCGAAGCCCTACAAATCGTCATCGAAACGGGCAGGCAACTGGCTAGCGATAAGGGTCTGGCATGGCAGACCGATATCTCACAACCAATACCGCGCGTGTGGGGAGACCGGACACGGCTGCAACAAGTCACACTGAACCTCGTCAGCAACGCGGTCAAGTTCACCTCGCACGGCGAGGTGAGGCTGAGTATTTATTGTGAAGGCAATCAGGTGGTTATTGCGGTCCACGATACCGGGTTGGGAATTCCAGAGGATGAGCAAGCCTGGATCTTCAACGAATTTCGCCAGTCTGAGCGTACAACCGCGCGCGGCTATGGCGGTCTGGGGTTGGGCCTTGCCATCTGCAAAAGATTGGTTGAGTTGCATGAAGGCGAGATCGGCGTACAGTCCTCCGGGGAGGAGGATGCCGGTTCGACGTTCTTTATCCGCCTGCCCATTCTGGAAAATACTGAGCCGCTTCCTGCCGGAATACAGCCAACCCAGCGCCAGGTTGTCCTGATCCTGACTCAGGATCCAATTTCCAGCCTGCCGATTCGGGATCGCCTCCAACTGCAGGGGTTTACCGTGCGGATGGAAACGGTGGGAGAAACGTCTGGTTGGTTTTCGCGCGTGCTGACGTCCCCACCCGGCGCAGTGGTGCTGGATGACCAGATCGCATCCAAATTTGGCTGGGAGCTTCTGAGGGTGTTGAA
>JAICQC010000556.1 GCA_025938055.1 Anaerolineales bacterium
CTATCGGGTTTTTAAACACGTCTATAGTGCTGATCAGGATGAACGTCTTGCATTGGATGGTTTTCAGGTATGTGATCAGATTATCAATCTTTTGACGGTCCGCCTCGGGCTCACGGTTGGCAATCCATTTCTGCGCGGGGGCTCCGGCGCAGACAACGGTACCGAACGACTGTCCCTCGATCTCACCGATATTTGTCGAACGAAAAAGGGAGTCGAAGGAGGCTTGCTTTAGAAGCGTTGAGCCAACAAATCCAGAGAATCCGATAAGACAGTTTTTCATATGCTAAAAATCCACGTGAACTTATCATTGTCACCCAGAATGTACATGCGAAGGATTATCATAAATGTTACGGTATAAAATAATGCACACCTGTCTTTTAAACATGTTATTTCAAATAGGTTCCGCATCAAGCTTCTCCAGAACGTCGTAAATATTGTCGATTTTCCCCCCCAATACGGAGTAACAGCCCGGCAATTGCGGATGTTTTTCAAACAGGATGGGCCGCCCATCATCACCCTCGTTCTTCACCAGAACGGTTTTAACCTCGAATAACGAATCGACATATTGCGCGTCAAGCGCTGCTGGGAGATATCGCCCCACATCTCTGATCATACGATCTACACGGGTTGTGCGTTCGTAGTGCCGGAGCTTTTGGTAGGGGTCAATACCTTGCTGGTCGTTCCAGTGTAAATGGGGGGTATAACGGACATGGGAAAGTGTATGCAGGCCCCGAGCGGGAAATGGCATCATTGAGAAAAATGGTCCATCCATCACTGTGATGCCCAAGCCTTGAAGTGCGCGCGGTAGCTGCATGAGTGCCATTTCCGTGATTTCCTGTTTGAGGCCGGTTCGGGTCCCTGGAAAATCGCCTTTGAACTGATTGAGTCCGCTATAGGTACAGTTGAATACGTGGCGGCATGAGATCAACTCCTCGGTTCCGGAATGGGATTGTATGGCGACACTCAATGCGCCGCTCGGCCCGTGCGAAATACCGGTAACGCACATTTCCAGGCTGATCTGCACACCACATTCTTCCAGCTCCCGCTCAGCCCAACTTGCCAGCTTTGTGGAGTCGAAAGCATATTCTTCGACCAGAAACACTTCTTCGACCAGTCGCGGTTCAAATAATACTCGCAACGCTGAATCCGCTGGTTGAATCCTGGCGCCAATCCCCCGGCAGAAACGTTCAAACTGTTTGGCTGTGACCTTGGAGTTACGGCGGGCGATGGCATACACCTTGGTGAAATCTTGCTTCACCGCTTCCGGCCAATCACGCACGAACCTGGGAAGATTGACTTGGCTTCGATATGCTGTAGTAAAGCTGCGTGGATAATGATAACCGTTGTGTACGCGAGCCTGATTGTTATAGGAGGCGCGCGTGAGAAGCGCCGGCTCACGCTCTACAAGGGCGATGTGCTTAAGACCGCGCTGCTTGGCCAGGTAGATGGCAATAGCGGCACCATAAAAGCCACCGCCGATAACCACCGCATCCTGGTTTATGTCCGGAGCCCGCATCAGGCAACTCGTTCAGGATAAGCGCCTGGCTTGTACGTCGTCTTTGACGCCACTTCCTCGATATTCAGCTTCTCACGCCGGGTTATGCGGGCACTGGTGAACTCTTGCCCTACGTGATAGCGCGGGCCTTCATTCGACAGGCTGGCCATGTGCAGAATGTACTCCCCAAGTACAAGAAGGACGAGCGAAATTAGAAAAAACATGCCCGATTGCTGGAGGGACAGGCTGATCCAGCCAGGTGCGACATCTGCTTTCAGGAAACCGATGGAGACTACGTAGATGGAGTAAACAACGTTGGCGACAGCCCCAAACAAAGAGAGCGAGGTCACGAGACGCATAGGGGCGCGAGTTGTCGAAACCAACAGCCGCATACCCCGGTCGATGCTTTCCCACAGATGCTTGGGGTGCGAAACCTTTGGCACGGCGCTGTAGCTGAGATTGGCCCGTGCGAAACCTCCAGTGGCTGGAAGGTGTCGATAGGTTATCTCGGGCTGAGGATGCTGAAGGATGAAGTTGACAACCTTCTTGCTCAGGACGCGGTACTGCGCGGCCTCCTGGGCCAAGTTGATGTCGTTGAACCACTTGTAGAGCCTGTTGAACACAGTGTAAGCGTTCCGATAGGCAAGGCTCTGAGGAGGTTTTTGCACATTATTGGCGAAGACCACATCGGCGCCACTGACCGCCTTGTCCAGCATTTCCGGCAAAAAGCCGACGTCGTCCACCCAAGGGTCAATAACGGCGACAAAATCACCCAACGCATTCTCCAACCCAACCCATGAGGCAGTATCAGCATCCACCTCTTTGGTCAATGCGTACACCTGCAAATTGGGTTGCCCATTCTCTCCCGTTAGATTTTTGAGGACAGAAACGCTGTTGTCATCTGATGCGTTGTCTATGATGATTAACTCATAATCGCTGACCAGGGACGAAATGCCCCTAGCCGCATCTGATAATATTTTTTCAATATCATCTGACTGGTTACGTACAACAAACACAACAGACAGAAAAACAGGAAAAAACGCCATCTGAAGTCCTCTCACATTCTAACGGCAG
>JAICQC010000091.1 GCA_025938055.1 Anaerolineales bacterium
CAAACGGGACAGATATAGCGGTTTGGCTTTGCAGTGATCGAATCGACGACCTCACAGCCACAAAACATTTTCGATTGTGCCAGCAGTTCAGCGTGGACTTCCAGTCCGATGACGGGTTCGTATTTCATACTGATATTTCCTCGCGCTGAGCGGAGCGTAGCGAAGTCGAAGCGCATGATACTAGCTAACTCGCCCTTCGACTACGCCTGCAACTCTGCTCAGGACGAAAGCTAACTTAATCGTTCCAGCAGGGCGGATGTTTCATATGCCAGTCTGTCTGCTTTTGATACATGTGACCGATACGTAACAACAACTCTTCCGAAAGATGCGGACCCATGATCTGCATCCCGATGGGCAGTCCATTCGAGATACCGCATGGAACGGAGAGCGCGGGAATACCTGCCAGGTTCACCGCAACGACATGCACATCCGATAAATACATGTCGAGCGGATTGGTGATCCTTTCACCGATGCGGAAAGCTGTCGTTGGCGCGACGGGGGTGATGAGGGCGTCGCAAGTTTCGAATGCTTTTTGAAAATCCTGGCGGATCAGCGTCCGAACCTTCTGCGCTTGTAGATAGTAGGCGTCATAATACCCGGCGGAAAGGGCAAACGTTCCCAGCATGATACGTCGCTTGGTTTCTGCGCCAAATCCGGCTTCGCGCGTCTTCAGGTACAGGTCGAGCAAATTGTCCCCATTCCGTACAGATAAACCAAACCGCACGCCGTCATATTTCGCGAGGTTGGAGCTCGCTTCGGCGAACAGGATCAAATAATAAACAGGGATGGCATATGGTGTATGGGGTAAGGAGACTTCCACAGCTTGCGCGCCGAGATCTTCGATTTGCTTGATCGCTGCACGCAAGGAGGCCTCTACTTGCACATCCAACCCTTCGACGAAATATTCTTTTGGAATGCCAATGCGAAGTCCGCGCAGGTTTTCACACGTCTTCAAACGTTCCGAATACTTTTGAACGGGTTCCGTCCGCGATGTGCTATCTTTTGGATCATGTCCAGCGATCGACTCAAGGACAAGGGCAACATCATACACACTCCGCGCCATGGGACCGATCGTGTCGAACGAGGATACAAGCGGAATCAAACCATAGCGGGAAACCCGTCCATAGGTTGTTTTGAGTCCGGTGACTCCGCAAAAAGACGCGGGCATACGGACTGATCCGCCCGTATCTTCGCCGAGTGAGAAGGGGGACAGTCCCGCCGCGACCGCCGCTGCCGATCCGCCGCTCGAGCCGCCCGGGACATAATCAAAATTCCACGGATTGCGCGTGGTGAAGAAGCCGCTGTTTTCGGTGGACGAGCCCATTCCGAATTCGTCCATGTTGGTCTTACCAAGCAGGATCGCGTTTGTCGACTTTAACTTCCCGATGGCTGTCGAGTCGTAAAACGGTTTGTAGTCTTCCAAAATCCTGGAGGAGCAGGTGGTATTTACGCCGCGTGTCGAAATCGAATCCTTCGCGGAGTAGGGAATGCCCGTCAGTGGAGTCAGGCTTTCGCCGGTCTTGATGCGCTGATCCACATCCCGCGCCTGTTTGAGAGCAGAGTCTGCCGTAACCGTTACATAGGATTTAACCTGCGGGTCGAGCCTCTCAATGCGTTCGAGATAGGCGCGTGTCAGTTCTTCGGAGGAAATCTCGCGGCTGGAAAGCAGTTCATGCGCTTGCTGGATGCTGAGTTCGTGTAATTCCATATGGTTTACTGCTCAATGTGCACGCGCGGGATGACCACGTAATCATCTTTCGATTCGGGCGCGTTGGAGATGAATTCCTCCGTAGGAATCGACGCTTCGATTTTGTCTTCTCTCATCACGCTTTGGTTGGCAGATGACAAATACGCTGGTGGGACGTTTTCCGTGTCCACTTCGTTCAGGATGCTGACGTACTCCAGGATGTCTCTGAATTGGGAGACGAATATCTTTGTCTCTTCCTGGCTCAGATCGAGCCGCGCCAGAGATGCAATCTCATTGACCAGTTTTTCATCCACTTGAATTTTTGTCGTGTTGCCCATTGCCTAGTCTCCGAGTCCCTAATCTCTAATTTGGATATGAAGTTCCTTGAGCTGCTTTGGCTCCACTTCAGAAGGCGCATCTGCCATCACATCGCGTCCAGTCTGGTTCTTGGGGAACGCAATCACTTCGCGGATGTTCGGCTCGTCTGCCAGCACCATCACCAACCGGTCGATGCCCGGCGCCATCCCTCCATGCGGCGGTGCGCCGTATTCGAACGCCTCCAGCATGTGACCGAATTTGCGCTCGATCTGATCGCCGCTCAAGCCGAGCAACTGAAATACTTTGAGCTGGATGTCGCTGCGATGGATGCGGATCGAGCCAGATGCCATCTCATAACCGTTGCAAACCATGTCGTAGGCATCCGATAGGATTTCAGCAGGGTTGGTCTCGAACTTCGGCAGGTCCTCCAATTGCGGCATTGTGAACGGGTGATGCTCTGCATCCCATTTCTGTTCCTCTTCATTCCAGGCGAACATCGGGAAATCCACTACCCACGCAAACGCCAGCAGGTTCGGGTCGGCAAGTTTCAACCTGTCACGGAAGATCACGCGCAATCCGCCCAGCACCTTGTTGACGACGGCGCGCTGATCCGCTGCAAACAGGATGAGGTCGCCCTCCTTCGCGCCGGTTTTGGATTTGACCGCATCTGCTTCTTCAGGCTGGACGAACTTCGCGGCAGTCCCTTTCAAGCCTTCGCCTGTCATCGCAAGGGTGGCGAGACCCTTCGCCCCGAGCGCCTTCGCGGACTCGGTCAACGCGTCCACTTCCTTGCGCGAATACTCTGCACATCCGGGCGCGACGATGCATTTGATCGCGCCGCCACTTTCAACAGCAGACTGGAAGACACGGAACTCACTCTTCGCGAAAATCTCTGTGACGTCGATCAGTTCCATACCAAAACGTATGTCTGGTTTATCGGTCCCGTATCGGTCAACAACTTCTTTGTAAGAGAATTTTGGCCACGGCGTAGAGAGCAATTTTTTGTGCGGTGCCACCGCGGGAATCAATTCCGTGTACAGTTGCTCGACTAATGCTAAAACCTCATCACGCTTAACGAAGGACATCTCCAGGTCCAGTTGTGTGAACTCCGGCTGGCGGTCGCCGCGCAGGTCTTCATCGCGGAAGCAGCGTGCGATCTGGAAGTAACGGTCCATGCCTGCGACCATCAGCAATTGCTTGAGCTGCTGCGGTGACTGGGGCAGGGCGTAGAACTGCCCGGGATAAATGCGAGACGGAACCAGATAGTCGCGCGCGCCCTCAGGCGTCGCCTTGAACAGGATAGGCGTTTCGATCTCAATAAAGTTTTCCTTGTCCAGAAAATCGCGCATGAATTTGACGACTTTATGACGCAGGATCATGTTGCGCGTCATGCGTTCACGGCGCAGGTCGAGATAGCGATATTTGAGGCGCGTGTTCTCATCAGGCAGGTCATTCTCGCCGCTGACCATGAACGGCAGAGTCCGGGCGCGGTTCAGGACCTCGACAGATTCGGCGATCACTTCCACTTCGCCCGTCTGCATCTTGGGGTTTTGCATACCGGCTGGCCGCTGTTGCACTATGCCGGTGATCTGTAGCACCCATTCCATGCGGACGTTGGCAACGGCATCCAGCGTCTCTTTGGCAAGGTCAGGATTGACCGTTACCTGGACAATGCCATAGCGATCGCGCAGATCCAGAAAGATGACCCCGCCATGGTCGCGGCGGCGATGCACCCAGCCAGCGATCGTCACTTGCTGATTTGCATGGGTGGCTCTCAATTCACCGCAGGTATGAGTTTTGTACATTGTGCGCCTCCAAGAATTTTCTGTCACACCTGCACTTGAGCCAAGTGCAGGTGTCTCCCGATAAAGCATGAGATTGCTTCGTCAGTCCCGATGAGCTTCCTCGCAATGACGTGATACTGACAAAATAAATCGCCCTTCGCTGTTGCGTTGGGCGATTGGTTTCATTTACAGAACGTACTTTTTAACCGGCAAAGCTTCGCCCAACGATTCGAAGATCGTCATTGTCGTTATTATTGTTATTGGCGAAGCGCAGGCGGTATTCCATATTGGCGGCATTATAGCACAAATTTCGGCTGTAATGACGATCGGGTGCCCGGCACTCATGGGGATATTGAGATGCGGAGGATGTACGCTCTACCCATTACATTTCCCTTTCCTTATAGGATGCCCGCACGTGCGGATATTTACAAGATTGTGAGGTGCTGATTCTCCTGAGCCTCTTATAATGGTTTTTGCATGATTGGCTGGCGACTGGGCGGCGCTCACTCCAAATCTACATAAAAGCTTACAAGGTTGCCTTTGGGCGAGATCGTTTGGTATGAATATCATCGTTGATCACAACTCTGGTACCAGAAAAATCCCTTCGCTACAGATCCTCGTCGCCGATGATGATCCATCGGGAAGGCGTTTGATGCATGTCATCCTGACCCAAGAGGGACATCGGGTGGAACTGGCTGCCAACGGGCGTGAGGCCCTGGAGGCGGTCAAACGGCAAAAATTTGACATTGTCTTTATGGATTTAAATATGCCAGAGATGGATGGGATGGAGTCGAGCCGCCAGATCCGTGCCTGGGAAAACGGCGGGTCTCGAACATTCATTGTTGCTTTGACTGCCAGTTATTTGCCTGAGATCGGTCAGGCTTTGTTCGACTCCGGCATGGATAACTACGTTTCCAAGCCATTTGATGTTAGCCAGATCCAAAGATTATTGAAGTACAGTTCCCCCGCTTCCCACTGAGTCATTCCAAAATCGAGGTACTCGTTTCGTCCAGCCTGGCTACTTCATCTTCTGTCAATTTCCACCCAAGCGCACCTGCATTTTGTTCCGCCTGAAGTGCGTTCTTCGCGCCTGGGATAGGCAGCGCCCCCTTACAGATCACCCAGTTCAGCGCCACCTGCGCATTCGACTTGCCGCCATGGTCCTGCCCGATCTCGGTCATCAGCTTTAAGAGGGGCCCGATTTTGGGAAGCAAATCTGTATAAATTCTGCCTCGCGCACCGGATGGAGGAGTCTCAACACTATACTTCCCTGCCAGTAATCCCATTTCGATAGGACTATAGGCAATCAGGCGAATCCCCAATTCCTTGCAGCGCGCCAGCGTACCATTTTTTTCGATAGTGCGGTTGAGCAGGCTGTATTGCATCTGGTTGGATGCAAGAGGACTATTATGGCGCGCCAATGCCGAATAGGATGCCAACATCTGTGATTGACTGAAATTGGAAACCCCCGCTGTACGCGTGAGCCCGCTTTTGACACATTCCGCGAGTCCTTCCATCATGGTGTCAATGCTCATCAGCGGGCTGGGCCAGTGGATCTGGTACAGGTCCACACTTTCCACGCCCAGCCGTGCCAGGCTTCCCTTCAACGCGCGTCGTAGTGAACCTTTTCCAAACCGCCAGGGGAATGGAAGGAACTTCGTCGCGATCAACACCGGTTGTTCGGTATCCTTCAGGAATTGCCCGAGTATCCGTTCAGAGCGCCCATTCCCGTAGATTTCCGCCGTATCTATAAAACGGATGCCTTCGTTCAAAGATGCCAGGAATGCCTGTTGAACTTCCGCGTCGCCATACTCATGACCATATTGCCAGACCACCCGGTCTCCCCACTGCCAGGCGCCCAACCCCATCTCGATTGCGTGCAAAAACCTGGTCTCACTGCTGGGTTCAGACATAGTCTCCCTCGCAAGAAGATGCCTGATTGTACCCTGCACGTTATATAAAACGGAAGAGAAGAAACGTGCGGGGTTCTATCTTAAAGAAGCTTATCTACTGGACGGCTGGGAGTGTCCACCATCAGAAACAAAATGTCATTCTCCTGAAGGACACCGGGACGGTGTGACCGAGTGGTGCTCCTTGCGCCACGACCGAAGAATCCCCAACCGTTTGCGCCCATCAGCCTAAACGGTTGAGAGACTCTCACCTGCACTGCGTGCGGCGCAAGTGTCGCTACGCTCAGAGTGACATAATAGAGTGTATCCTCGAACTTGGAAACTCTCGGACGGCTGCGCTTGTCCACACTGCCCTTTTGGGGCGTGCTGCGCTGTAGTACAATTCAGCCCGCCTGATATCCCGCACGCTACATAAAATGCTTGAAGCAGCAAGCGGGACAACAATACGGAACTGATGGAACGCGATACCCCTTCCTTTTCTCGGAAGGCTGGAGGTGGGGTCTGGCGCTCCCTGAGTTCCCGGGAGAACGTTTTGGCAACCCTTTCTCAATCGCAATCGCGGGATTTTGAATCCGCATCTGACCTGAGCCGACGGCTGGGTCTGCCCTTTTCAAACCTGGCCCTGTTGAAGCGCGCGCTTACGCACAGTTCTTACGTAAATGAGAATCCTGACTCTCAGGAGGATAACGAACGGCTGGAATTTCTCGGCGATGCTGTGCTGGACTTTGTGGTTGGTGCGTGGGTCTATAATCGTTTCCCTGAAATGCGCGAGGGTGAACTGACGAAGCTCCGTTCTGCCATCGTGCGAAACGATCAGCTTGCTACCTTTGCCCGGCATTTGAATCTGGGACCCGCGCTTCGGCTGGGGCGCGGCGAATCCTCCTCGGGTGGTCGTCAACGCGACGGCTTGTTGGGATCGTTGTTCGAGGCGGTGATCGGCGCGTTGTATCTGGACGCGGGACTTGAGGCAGTGGAGGCATTTGTTCACCCTTTATTAGATGCCTCGCAGGAATTCATCCTGGATGAGATCCATGACCCGAAGAGCCGCCTGCAGGAATGGGCACAGGCTGAAAAATTGGGAACACCACTGTACGTCACCCTGAGTTCCAGTGGACCTGATCATGCAAAAGTCTTCGAGGTCGAAGTGCGCATTCAGGGTGCCACCTATGGCAGGGGACATGGCTCGAGCAAGCAGGTTGCCGCGCGTATTGCGGCGCAGACAGCGCTGGAATCGCTGGGTCTTTCCTATAAATAAAACTCACTTAAAACATACATGCCTCTTCGTCTAAAATCACTCGAACTGCAAGGGTATAAGACCTTTGCATCCAAAACCACCTTTGAATTTGCAGGTGGCATTACAGCCATCGTGGGACCCAATGGCTCTGGTAAATCGAACATTGCCGATGCCCTGCGCTGGGTACTGGGCGAACAATCCTATACATTGCTGCGCGGCAAAAAGACCGAAGACATGATCTTCAATGGATCAGAGCACCGGCCGCGCGCCAGCATGGCTTCAGCGCACATTCTCTTTGACAACACCACGGGCTGGCTGCCAGTGGACTTTACCGAAGTGGGGATGACGCGCCGCGCCTACCGCGATGGACACAATGAGTATTTGCTGAACGATCAACATGTGCGCTTGCGCGACCTGAACGAACTGCTTGCGGCTTCGGGTCTATCGGAACGTACGTATACGATCATTGGTCAGGGGCTTGTGGATGCCTCCCTCGCGTTGAAGGCAGATGAGCGCCGGCGCTTGTTCGAGGAAGCAGCGGGGGTTGGTCTCTATCGTGTGCGCCGCGAGGATGCCCTCAAACGACTCGACAACACCACGCGTAATCTTGAGCGCGTGCTCGACATCATGTCTGAGCTGGAACCGCGGCTGCGCAGTCTGGAGCGTCAGGCAAAGCGCGCCCTTGAATTTACCCGCGCCCAGGCGGACCTGAAAGTGATTCTGCGGGAGTGGTATGGTTACCACTGGCACCGCTCGCAGCAGGAGCTGACAGATGCGCGCGAGGTCGTCAAAGCGCAGGAAGTACGCGTGAACGAAGCGCGCGAGGTCCATGCCAGAGCGCAGACAGAATACAACACCTTTCGGGAGAAGTTCGTTGGATTGCGAGCCCAACTCAATGCCTGGCACCGCCAGTCGGCTGATCTGCACAACCAGCGTGAAGAGGTTAGCCGTTCACTAGCAGTGCTCGAGGAGCGTCAGCGTTCCCTGTTGACGGCGCAGTCCTCGGTCCTTGCCGATCAGGACCGCACTTCTGACGAAGAACGGATCGCGCAGGAGCGCCTCACGGAAGCGGAACAGGAAGCCGCGCGTTTGCATAGCGAGTATGAAGAAGCACAGCAGCAATATGCCTCTGTACAACAGGCTTTCCAGGCAGGGCAGGTAGAACGCGCCGCGGTGGAAGAGAGATTAAGATCGGCGCGCGCGGAAATCGAAAAGTGGAATACGCAGCGTGCCGAGTCACAGGCGCGCCTGGATGAATTGAAATCGAGGCTCGAGAATTTACAATCTCGATTGAATAGCGCTGAACAGACAATCGAAATCGCTGAGAAGCAGGCGCGCCAAGCCGATGAAAACCACAGCGCGGCACGTGCGGCGCGCGAAGCAGCCGAGTCTCAATTGCGTGATGCAGAGTCCCGGCTTGGAGAAAAACGTCAGGCGCTGGAACGGTTTGAAGCTGAGCGGCGCGCGAAATCAGAGGAGCGGGCGCAGCAGCTTGCCCATCACACACGTCTGAAGGCGCAGCTCGAAGTCCTCGAGCAGGCGGAACAATCCCTGGCAGGTTATGCAGAAGGCGCACGTTTTTTGCTAGACGCTGCACGACAGGACCGTCTCCGCGGCGCGCGCGGTGCGTTGAGCGCCTCGCTTGATGTGCCTGCCGAGCTTGAGGTGGCGATCGCGGCTGCCCTGGGTGACACGCTGGATGCCATCCTCCTCGACGCAAATGAAATTGATGAGGCTCTGCAATTGTTGGAATCCGACGGAGTGGGACGTGCAGCATTGCTCCCATTGGACAATCATTCGCGTCCTTCAATCGCCAAGCCGGATGATGAAAACTCGCTGGGTGTTGCTTCTGAACTGGTCAACGCACCGGAAGAACTACGAGCTGCCGTCCGTTTGATGCTGGGTCAAACGTTGATCGTTCGGGACCGGGCAACCGCACGGCGTTTGGTGGCTGAACTCCCGGCGCAGGCGCGGATCGTCACTCTGCGCGGGGAGGTCTTCCGAGGCGACGGACTGATCATTGCGGGCAAGGCTGCCGGCGGGACGGCTCTCAGCCGCCCGCGCCAGAAACGCGAACTAAGCGAATCTCTGTCTGCATTAAGCGCACAGCTCGAGTCGTTGAACCATGACGTCGATTCCATTTCCTCACATATTGCAGAAGCGCAGCACGAATTATCTCAGGCAGAGGAGTCAGCGCGCGCCGCGCGCCTCCGCCTGGAGGAAGCCCGGGAGGGCGAGCGTCTGGCAGGATTGGAGTCTGAGTCAACGCAGCGTCAACTGGAATGGCAGAAGAGCCAGCAGGGTCAGTTAAAAGCGGAGGCTGAGGAAGCCGCGGCAATCCAACAAAACCTGATCCAATCGCAATCGGATGTGGAGATCCAGAGCGCCGGAGTCCAGGAAGACGTGCGCTTCCTATCTGAACAACTGCAGAGTATGGATCTGGCAGAGGCGCAGAACCAGGCGTCGTACTGGAGCACACGCGTGGCAGTTGTCGAACGTGCTTTGGCAGACGCGAGTGCGAGGAAAGAAGAGAGAGAGAAAGAAGTCACGCGCTTTGATACTCGCCGCTTCGAGTTGAGCGCGCGACTCAATGACGCGGAAACATCGCTGAGTGGGTTGGATTCGGAAAGAGCTTCGCTGCGTGAACGTGAGACACAACTTCATACACAGATCGAAGAGCTGCGGGTTTCGATTGATCCGGCGGAGAAGGACCTGGAGACTGCCGAACAGGAGGAAGTACGTTTGCAGGAAGCCGAGTCCAATGCGCAGCGGGCGCTGGCAACGGCAGAGCGCCTGCTGGGGCAGGTGCAGCTGGATCAAATGCGGAAGCAGGAGGCTCTGGATAACCTGCGCCAGAGAATCACCGATGACTTTGGCTTGGTGATGTTTGATTATGCCGAGGATGTTGCGGGTCCTGTGCCTTTGCCTTTCGAAGGCATGGTGGAGGAGCTGCCCGTGGTGACCGAAGTCTCGCCGGACCTTGAAGCACAATTGGCGCACCATCGCACGCGTTTGCGCCGCATGGGCGCCATCAACCCGGAGGCAAAGCAGGAGTTCGATACAGAATCCGAACGTTACAAGTTCATGCGCACGCAGGTGGACGACTTGCAGAAAGCACAGGAAGACCTGAAGCACGTGATCGCGGAACTCGACGAGCTGACTCGTCAGGAGTTCTCAAAAACGTTCGACGCGGTGGATATACAGTTCCGCGCCATGTTTACCCGTCTGTTTGGCGGAGGCTCGGCGCGGCTGGCGTTGACGGACCCGGATAATCTCGTCGAAACAGGGATCGAGATAGAAGCCCGCCTGCCGGGGCGCCGCGAGCAGGGCCTTGCCCTGCTTTCTGGCGGCGAGCGCAGCCTTACAGCGGTGGCGCTGGTCTTTGCACTGCTGAAAGTGTCACCCACGCCCGTCTGTGTGATGGATGAAGTGGACGCGATGCTCGATGAAGCGAATGTGGGTCGCTTCCGCGACCTTCTGCAGGAGCTCAGCCGGGATACGCAGTTCATCGTTATCACGCACAACCGCAACACGGTTCAGGCGGCGGACGTGATCTACGGTATTACGATGGGGCGAGATTCGGCGAGTCAGATCATCAGCCTGCGGCTCGACCAGGTGACCGAGGAAATGCTGCAAAGAGCGTAATTAATAACGTGAGAAAATAAAACCGTCCGACTTTACGTCGGACGGTTTTTGCTTTCTATAAAAATTATTGTTGCGGGACCTGAAGCGCTGGTTCCATAGGAACGTTCTGTCTCCAGGTTTCGAAGGTGGTGATCGACGCTTCTTCCCGGATATTGGTCAGCCACACGCCGAATTCTGTTTCTTTTTTCTGTTCATACTGAGTGGCGTTCAACGGGTTTTCTTGATGACCAAGGACCTGGATGATGTGGTAGCCAAATTGGCTTTGGACGGGCTCACCGATTTCGCCGATCTCCTGGTTGAATGCCGCCTCTTCGAATTCAGCGACCATGGCGCCTCTGCCAAACCAGCCCAGGTCTCCGCCGACCGCGCCGGAGCCGGTGTCCTGTGAATATCTCCTGGCGACCTCAGCAAAGTCAACGCCCTGATTGAGCAGGAGCATTGCAGCCCCGGCTTCGGCTTCATTCCGCACCAGGATGTGCCGCGCCCAGACCTGTTCCTCGGTGGCGGGTACGTCTGCCGTGACCTGCTCCATTAATTTCTGGCGATAGAGCTGCGCCTCGTAGACCGAGCGTAACGTTCTTTCACTGATATTGTACGTACCAAGACTCTCCAGTAATTCATCGTACTGCGACTGGAAGTCTTCCAGGGTGAATGGGGTGGGCGATCCCGTTGGAAGCGGCGGAACAGGCGTCGGGGTGGCAGGCACGGTCGTGGCGGTCGGCGGCGGTGTCGCGGACATGTCCAATGTTGCCGTTGGTTCAGCCGTGGAGGTTGGCGCCTCGGTCGGTGTGGACGTGGAGGGATAGAGCGTCAGCTGCTGGCTCGTGAGCGTGGGGAAGGAGACCTCGGTCGGCGTGATCGTGGGGGTCGGTGTCCCATCCGGGAAGAACTCAAAATTTTCCCGGATCGATGCCTCGATTTCCTCCTCCGAGACCGTGATCCCCAGCTTTTCCGCCTCCTGGCGGATGAGGATTTCATCCGTCATCTGGTCTAGCACCTGCTGACCAAGGATGTCCGGCGAGCTAAGGGTGCCAGCAATCTGCTGCATTTGCTGGGAATAATCAATGCCAAAGTTCTGCTGGAACATTGAATACTGGGTATAGATGTTCAACATTTGAACACGCTGGAACTTGACGCGTTCCTGCCATTCTCCGGTGGTAATGGTTACGCCATTGACTTCGGCAACCGGCTCACGTAATGAAAAAACGTTGAGTCTGAGATAGCCATAAGCCAACAGACCGACGACGATCAAAACCCCGGCGATGGCGATTCCCCGGATCAGGTTGATCTGGCGGCGTTCCCGCTCGAGGCGGGCAATGTGTTTCTTGGTGACAACCCTGGGTGTATTCTGTTTTGCCATTCATCTTCTCCGTGACGCAAAGACGGGGCATGCCGTGGTGACTTGATCGCGCAGCATGCCCCGTATCTCTGCTACTCAGGATCAGCGACCATCGTCAGCCGATTTCCCTGTGAACGGCAGCAGGGCGATGTGGCGTGCCTGTTTGATGGCGGCAGCCACAGCACGTTGATGTCTTGCGCAGGCGCCCGTCTGGCGGCGCGGACGGATCGAGCCGTCCTCGGTCACGTACTTGCGCAGCAAGTCTGTCTTTTTGTAGTCAATCATCAGCGTTTTATCAGCACAAAACTGACAAAATTTTGGTTTCGCAAAGAAGCGGCGCTCACCGCCTCCTTCCGAGGAACCGTAGGGTCTTCGATCTTCAGCCATGTATTACTCCAATTTGAGTTTTGCATAGAGACCCTAAAGGCTTGTCCTGAGCCAGTCGAAGGGTTTCCTTTGACAAGCCTTTAGGGTCTGAAAAATTCGTTTAGAACGGGAATTCATCCTCGTTGGCGGTAATCTCATCCGGAGGGACGTCCGATCCCTGCTGGCCCGCATTCGCGTTGTTCTGGTCGCGCCGTTCGCCGCGGTCACCGAGCATCATCATCTCGTTGGCGACAACCTCCACGCTG
>JAICQC010000430.1 GCA_025938055.1 Anaerolineales bacterium
GATGACGTTACCCGGTTTAATATCACGATGGATGACGCCCTGCTTGTGCGCGTAATCGAGGGCGACGGATATCTCATTCAGGAGCCGCGCCACTTGCTCGGGTGGGATGCGCTTTTTTCGCTGGTGCAAATGACGCAGGTAGGTCGCAAGTGTCGGCCCCTTCAGATATTCCATGACGATAAATGGGTGACCATCTGCGGTGTCGAAATCGTAGATCTGAACGATATTGGAATGGCGCAGCCCCGCCACTACTTTCGCTTCCCGGTGAAACCGGTCGAGAAGCAGGGGCTCTTCTTCGATGTAGCTGTGCAGCAATTTGACAGCAACCGGACGCTCAAGATTAAGATGCGAGCCTAGATAAACCTCTGCCATCCCACCGCGCGCGAGAAGCTTTTCAATTCGTACATTTCCTATTGTTTTGCCAATCCATTCGGGCATGTTGTGAATTATACGACAATTAAGTGGAGAAATCTAATCGAAAAAGGAGTAAAAAAGTACTGAATCTGCGCGGAATCTCATTGTTCCTTTCGAGATTCAAAGAAAAGACGATGGATGTTAGCGTGCACGTAGTTCCCTTTGCCTGCAATTTCAGTATTGACACATTTTGCAAGCGTAGTACAATCCAGCCCAATATGTTCAGCTTGTTTGCATTGCCGCGTAGCCGTCGTCCGAAGCCCACTTCTTTTGAGAAGGTAGGGAGCTTTCGTTTGGATGATGGTAAGAGCACAATGCGCTGACATAGCGCAGGAGTCAACCCAAACAGCCCGCCTTCTTGGCGGGCTGTTTTTATTTCCCTCGCTTAATCTTTTCCAGGATCAGGCGGGAGACAAACAAGGAGCGTTTATGCCGGCAAAGCCAAAACCCCAAGTGAAGAAAGTTGTCCTGGCTTATTCAGGCGGGCTGGATACCTCTGTGATCGTTCCGTGGCTGAAGCAGAACTACAACTGTGAAGTGGTCTGCTTCTGTGCTGACGTGGGACAGGGTGATGAAGACCTGCACGGGCTGGAGGAGAAGGCGCTAAAGAGTGGCGCGAGTCAGTTCATCCTTCACGACATGAAAGAGGAATTCGCCAGCGACTATTTATTCCCCATGCTCAAAATGGGGGCAGTTTATGAGCATAAATATTTGTTGGGAACCTCGGTGGCGCGCCCCCTGATCGCGAAGCATCTTGTGGATGTGGCGCACGAGGTCAGTGCAGACGCTGTAGCCCACGGCGCGACAGGTAAGGGCAATGACCAGGTACGCTTCGAGTTGACCGTGATGGCGCTCGACCCGCGTTTGAAGATCATTGCGCCGTGGCGTGAATGGGAGATCCGCTCCCGTGAAGATGCAATTGCCTACGCCGCGCAGCATAACGTCCCTGTGACCGCTACGATCAAATCCATTTACAGCCGTGACTCGAATCTCTGGCACCTCTCTCACGAAGGCGGTTTGCTGGAAGATCCGTGGAATGAACCTGAAGAAGCGATGTATCAGATTTCCACATCGCCCGAGAATGCGCCCGAGCAGGCGGGATACGTGGAGATCGAGTTTGACAGCGGGAATCCCTGTGCTGTGAATGGCGAACCCATGTCGCCTGCCAGGATCGTTGAAAGGCTAAACGCCATTGGCGGCGCGCACGGCATTGGGCGTGTCGACCTTGTCGAGAATCGACTGGTCGGCATGAAATCACATGGAGTCTATGAAACTCCCGGGGGGACGATTTTGCTCTATGCCCATCGCGAACTCGAGTCGCTGGTGCTCGACCGTGAGACCATGCATTTCAAAGAGATGGCGGCGGTCAAATATGCCGAACTGGCATATAACGGACTTTGGTTCACGCCCCTGCGCGAAGCGCTGGACGCTTTCGTCAACGCCACGCAGGGACCGGTCACGGGGAAGGTGCGCCTCAAGCTCTATAAAGGCAACCTTATTTCTGCTGGGCGGACGTCGCCGTTCAGCCTTTATCGCGAAGACTTTGCCACCTTTGGTCAGGAGGATGTCTACGACCAGAGTCACGCGGAAGGATTTATCCGCTTATTCGGCCTGTCGCAAAAAGTGCGGGCGTTGAACGGATTGCCGGTGTCGGGACTCGAAATGCCCAAGCCTGATTATTCACGTTTCAAAAGAGATTAATATGACCCTCTGGAGTGGAAGGTTCAAGACAACGCTCGACGCAACAGCATGGGCGCTCAACGCCTCACTGCCATTCGATCAACGATTGGCACATCAGGACGTGCGCGGTTCGATAGCATGGGCAGGCGCGCTGCGACAAGTAGATGTGCTGACGCACAGAGAGCATGAGCAAATCGTCAACGGCTTGAACGCGATCGCGAACGAATTTGCAGAGAACAAATTCATCTTCGTCGAAGGCGATGAAGATATTCACACGGCTGTAGAGCGTCGGCTGGGCGAGCTCATCGGCGCGGCGGCTGGCAAACTCCATACGGGCCGCAGCCGCAACGATCAGGTCGCGACCGACTTCCGGTTGTGGATGTTGGACTCTCTGCCACTCTTGGAAGAGGCGATCAGAGGACTCCAATCTGTCCTGCTCGACCTGTCCGAAGCGCATCAAACCACGCTCATGCCCGGGTACACGCATCTTCAGCGGGCGCAACTTGTGACGTTTTCTCACTGGCTGCTCAGCCACTTCTGGTCCCTGCAGCGCGACCGCGAACGTTTGCAGGATTTGCGCGGTCGCGTTGCCGTTTGCCCGCTGGGCAGCGGTGCCCTGGCAGGAACCGCCTTCCCAATCGACCGCGAATCACTGGCAGATGAGCTTGGGTTCAAGTCCGTGAGCCAGAACAGTATCGATGCGGTTTCAGACCGGGATTTTGTTGCCGAATATCTTTTCTGCTGCAGCCTGTGCGGGATCCACCTCAGCAAGCTTTCGGAAAACATTGTGTTGTTCACAACCGCCGAATTTGGCTTCATCGAGCTCGACGACGCGTATGCCACCGGTTCGAGCTTGATGCCTCAGAAAAAGAATCCCGATCTGTTCGAGCTGGCACGCGGCAAAGCCGGAACCATGCTCGGCTTGCTGATGGGATTCATGTCCACATTGAAGGGACTGCCCTCCACGTACGATAAGGATTTACAGGAGGACAAGGTCCCGGTATTCCAAGCCACAGACACCCTGCTGGCAATATTGCCCGTGCTGGCGGGCGCCTTAAAAACAATGACTGTCAATAAAGAAAGAATGTTTGCCGCGATTGACTCGTCCATGCTTGCCACCGACCTGGCAGACGATCTCGTGCGAAAAGGCATGGCATTTCGCGATGCACACGCGGTGGCAGGCAAAGCCGTCCGTGCCGTGGCGGAGCGAGGCACCAGTCTAGATCAACTCTCCTTGGAGGAGTGGCAGACTCTCGGTCCGTTCGATGCGGATGTTTTTCAAATTTTCGATGTGCAGAAGTCAATCGAAAAAAGGAATGCAATTGGGGGTACCAGCCCTCAGGCTGTGAACGATCAATTTGCTGAAGCCCGACGACTCCTATCGTTGGAAAAAACTTAAGTTCAAAATCAAAAGGAGATTAAATCATGTCGAAAGTATCCTGCCCCGAATGTGCCGCGGAGATCACGCTGGCAGAAAACACCGAAGTTGGAGAGATCATCGTCTGCCCCGACTGCGGCGTGGACTTGGAAGTGATCGCCCTCAAGCCCGCGACCGTCCAGATTGCGCCTATGGAACAAGAAGATTGGGGAGAGTAGGGGCGGGCAGCTGACCGCCCCCACGGAGATCACTATGCAACCACGACTAAAGATCGGCGTTTTATATTCCCGTGTGCGTGTCGAGGAGAAGTGGATCTTCGGCGCACTGGAAAAACGCGGAATCGACTATGACCGTCTCGATGACCGCGCCATCCATTTTGATTTGAACAACTCTGCGTGCTGGCAGCAATATGACGCGGTGCTCGAGCGGAGCATCAGTTATAGCAGCGGCCTGTATGCGCTGCGCCTGTTGAACGCGTTTGGCATTCCAACCGTGAATACTGCGGACGTGGCACAGGTCTGCGGGGACAAGCTGATGACCAGTGCGCTGCTGGCTCGAGA